>NZ_BACT01000223.1:0-34788 GCF_000333255.1 Methylobacterium sp. B1
CCCCAAGAACCTGATCAGCTTGCCGACCCGGCCCACGGTCCAGGGGCGGCCATCGGCGTCCGGACAGCCATGCGCTCCAGCCCGATGACGATCTGGGGTCGGGTGCGGACGCACCTCTCCCACCACAGGTACTCCATGGGCTCGCGGTACGCCTCCAGGTCCCGTTCGGCCCATTCCTGCCGATTGATCCCCAGACGCTTGAGCAGCAGGCCGGCGGAACGCGCGCTCCAGTCCCGCCCGTTGCTGGAGGAGGTGCCCAGCCGGTTCAGCTCGGCCGCGATGGCGGCATGTCCGCGGGCTCCACGCTCCATGATCCTGCGGACGGTGGCGCGGTGCTCATAGGCCGCCCGGCGGGTGTAGTCGCGGCTTGCGAGGGCGCCCAGGTTCGGCGGGGTGGCGGTGTTCTCGGCCATGGGGGGCATCCTAGTGAGCGGTGGCGCTGCGGGCCATGCGGGCGACCTGCCACGTGGCTTTGAAGGCAGTGGACATCGCTTCGCGACGGGAGAGGCCAAGGCGTTCCTGGAGCCCGGTGGCGCCTCTGCACGCGGCTGCCATGATCGCGGCCCGATCGAAGCGGCCGGCGACCACCAGGGGGCGAGAGCGTGTGCCGAGCTGGATCAGTGCACGGGCTCCAAGAAGGCCAGCCGGGATCGAGGGGCGGGCATCGTGGCCGCTGCGGGTGATCCGGGTCCAAGAAGCCGTCCGGTGGGCCATCGTGGTCTCGCTTCTGCTTGTCTAAAAGACAAGTCTAGATAGCGGCCCGGTTGTCCTTTAGTCAAGTAGCGATTGACAAAAAGTCCAGCCGCGGTAGGGTGGCGCTATGCTTACCCCTGCGCACATCCGGGCAGCCCGCGCCCTGTTGGACATCACCCAGCCCGAGCTTGCCGCGCGTGCTGGCATGTCCAAGACGGCCCTGGTGAACATCGAGCGTGGGACATCCGTCCCGAAGCCGGCGACGCTGAGCGCGATCGAACGCGTGCTGACGGATGCGGGGATCGAGTTTCTGCCCGGAGATGCCCCGGGGGTGCGGCTTCGGAGGGCTGTGTAGGAGGCTAGGGTGACGGCCGCCTGCCCCAGCCGGCCGCCACCCCAAGCCCCCCGAGATTGCGGGGGCGGTACGGCAATCAGGCCGCCGGCCTCGCAATAGCGCTCGTCTACAAGGTCCGGCGGGGCGTGTACAGGCCTGTCAAAGCTTTCGTCAGTGCAACCGGTTGCAGAGAAGGCATTTGCCGGCCCGGGATACTGAAATGCGCCGCTCAATCTGTGACGAGATGCGACAGATCTAGCCCGGCGTAGCCGATGCGCTGCATGTGTTCGCAGAGAACGGGCGCGGTGATCCGTCCGCTTCCGTAATGCTCTTCCATCCCGCCACGGACCCACCCGCCCAACGCCGTCACCGCATCGGGCGGTACGCTGGCCTCTCGCATGGCGTCCCGGAAGGTGTGACGGAACGAATGAAAAGCGTTCCGATCCCTCTTCACGCCCGCCTCCGCGAGAAACCGCGAAAACCACTTCGAGAAGGGGCTGAAATATCCATCGGCGCCCCGCACGATGTCCGGGAACAGCCGTTCGGCGCCATCCTTGCGCATCCGCTCGACGTGCCGGGCAAAGCCGATTTGCTCAAGCGTGGGATGGACGGGCACATAGCGCTCGCCGGCCTCCGTCTTGACGCGCTTGCGGTCGGCCTCGTCAACGTCGTCGCCGTCCGCCGCGATGAAAATGCACAGGATGCCCTGGAACGGGCGCACGTCGTCGGTGCGGAGCTGCGCGATTTCGCCTTGCCGCATCCCAGTGAATAGGCTGATCAGCGGTATCCAGAACCTTCCCCGTCGCGGCCGGTTCGGTCCGGGCTTCGCATAGCCGCTCTCATCGTCCACGCAGCCGGTGTAGAGCGGCGCCTTAAAGATCTTGGTCAGCTCCGCGGCAGTGAACGGGTCGCGCCGATGGCGCTTTTTCACGCCCTTGATCGCGAGGCCCTTGCCAGGGTTCTGAACGATCCAGCCCTCGTGATGCGCGTAATTCATCAGTGCCGACAGGCCGTGAACGTAGTGGTTCACAGTGGTGGCATGCAGCCGGTCTGATGCTGGCAGGTCCAGCCCCGCGACCTCCACCAGTGTCTTTTTCGGGAACCTCTTGGCAGCGTTGGTTGGAAGCGCCTGGACGGTCGCACGGAACGTCTTGCAGTCCTCACGGCCGATCTCGCGGATGGGCCTGTCAGCGCCGAATAGCTCCGTCGCGAGGCGGAAGACCACGTCGTACGTCTGCTGTGATTTGGCAATAAGGGTGGCGCGCTGCGGCTCGGCACGGAAGGCGGCGATTGCCTGTGCGAGGGTCTTCCCGCCCGGCTCGGCACGCGGCCGGAACACCGGATCGAATGCCACATCCTGATAGTCGCCGGCCAGCCGCGCCCTGCTTCGGTGGATGTCCTCCAGCCGCCCCCTGCGCAGCAGGGCCAACAACTGCCGGAACTGCGCAGAGGCAGCGTCTTCCCGGCTCACCACGAACGGCATCGGCGATCCGGCGGAGCGGATCGGGTTGAGCTGGCGCTGGAGCAAGCGAACGTCGTTGGCTCTGAGAAGGCGGATCGCGGTTTGGTACGACGCATCGAGACCCAGGTCGTTCGGATCGTGCAACGCCGCCTCTTCCTGGCCCAGGCTGATCAGTGCTTCGTCCCGATCGAGCGGCACCGCCATCCGCGCCCGCTGCTCACCTTCGGCAGCCACGGTGCTGAACCAATCGACCGCCATTTGCTCGATCGCGGCTTCACTCAGGGATGTGAGGGCGACGCTCCCGACCGTATCGCAGCCATCAGATGCCGCCCGATCGCGGATGGCTCGGCACTGCTTGTCGAACGCATCGGCCTCATCGCGGACCCGGCGTTTCGCCTCTGCCAGATCGGCGGTGCGGAGCGACTTCCACACCTGCTCCCGCCCGAAGGCGGCTACGAGATCCCGAGGGATCTTGGCTTTGAAATACCAATTCGCGCTGCCTTTGCGCTGCGCAAGGTGCGTGTAGCGGCTCACGTCGGACATGCTCCCGGATAACACCTCGGGGTAGCAGTCGCCCAGTCGTAAACTATTGATTTCGGTGCGTTTCGTGGCGTGTCAGCCACTTAGCAAGGCGTTGGCGGAGGGAGCGGGATTCGAACCCGCGATACCGTTTCCGGTATACACACTTTCCAGGCGTGCGCCTTCAACCACTCGGCCACCCCTCCGTCCGCGAACCGGGCGCCCGGGCGCACACGCGGCGCGCCGGGCGCGGCCAGGGGCGCGCGGTGCCGTGCTGTTAGCCGGGTGCGCCGTCCGGCGCAAGGCGCAGTCGGCCGGGCGATGCGAAAACCGCCCGGCCGCGTCCCTTACCCCTCGGCCTCGTCGAGGTGGAAGCGGACATGCTCCACGTTCGCCCGCTCGAAGGCCTGCATGACGTGCTGGTAGGAGCGCTCCATGGCGTTGTCCTCCGTCCCGGGGCTGTCCTCGGGCTTCAGCACGAACATCAGGAGCGAGCGCCCGGTCACGTCGTAGCCGGAGCCGAACTTGAAGCTCTCCACGTCCTGGCTGTCGGGCAGGTTCGTATCGAGGAGCCGCGTCCAGGCCACGCCTCCCACGGATTCGGGCAGCGTGAACGTCACGAGGTCGTGATAGGCGTTGAACATGATCAGCAGCGTGGCGTCCCCGCCGCGGCGGTGCAGGCCGGTGGCCTGGGCGCGCCCGTCGAGCTGGACCGCGAAGGCGCGGGCCTCGCCGTCCGACCAGTTCTCGCCCGCCATCTCGCTCCCGTCCGGCCGCAGCCACGTCACGTCCTTGACGCCGAACTCCTCGTCGTACTGACCGGTGAGGAACCGCCCGCGGCTCAGGATCGGCAGGGCGTTGCGCAGGATGATCAGGCGCTGGGTGAACTCCGCGAGATCCCGCTCCTCGTCGCCGATCGCATCCCAGTCCAGCCAGGAGACTTCGTTGTCCTGGCAGTAGGCGTTGTTGTTGCCGTTCTGGGTCCGGGCGAACTCGTCGCCGGCGAGCAGCATCGGCGTGCCGCGGGACAGGAACAACGTCGCCAGCATGTTGCGCATCTGGCGCAGGCGCACCGCCCGGATCTCCGGGTCGTCGGTGGGGCCCTCCACCCCGTAATTGTACGAGAGGTTGTGCGAGTGGCCGTCGCGGTTGCCCTCGCCGTTCGCGTCGTTGTGCTTGTCGTTGTACGAGACCGTGTCGTGCAGGGTGAAGCCGTCATGGGCGGTGAGGAAGTTCACCGAGGCCCAGGGCTTGCGCCCGCGCTTGTTGAACTTGTCGGCCGAGCCCGCGATCCGCGCCGCCAGATCCGGCAGCAGCCCGCCATCGCCCTTCCAGTAGGCGCGGACGTCGTCGCGGAACCGGTCGTTCCACTCGGCCCAGCCGGGCGGGAAGCCGCCGACCTGGTAGCCCCCCGGGCCGCAATCCCACGGCTCAGCGATGAGCTTGACGTTGTTGAGCACCGGATCCTGGCGGCAGGTGTCGAGGAAGCCGCCGCCCTCGTCGAACCCGTAGGGCTCGCGGCCCAGGATCGTGGCGAGATCGAAGCGGAACCCGTCCACCTGCATCTCCTGCGCCCAGTAGCGCAGGGAATCAGTGACGAGCTGCAGCACCCGCGGATGCGACAGGTTGAAGGTGTTCCCGGTGCCGGTGTCGTTGATGTAGTAGCGCGGCTCGTTGGGCAGGAGCCGGTAATAGGAGGCGTTGTCGACCCCCTTGAACGACAGGGTCGGGCCCTTCTCGTTGCCCTCGGCGGTGTGGTTGTAGACCACGTCGAGGATCACCTCGAGGCCGGCGCCGTGGAAGCGCGAGACCATCTCCTTGAACTCGGAGAAGGCGAAGTCCGGCACCGCCGCGTAGCGCCGGGCGGGGGTGAAGAACGAGATCGTGTTGTAGCCCCAGTAATTCACCAGCCCCTTCTCCTGCAGGTAGTCGTCCTGCACGAAGGAATGGACCGGCAGCAGCTCCACCGAGGTGACGCCGAGGCTCTTGATGTAGTCGAGCACGTCCCGGGTCCCGAGGCCGGCATAGGTGCCGCGCAGCTTCTCCGGCACCCGCGGGTCGAGCTTGGTCATGCCCTTGACGTGGGCCTCGTACACGATGGTCTTGTCCCAGGGCACCAGCGGCTTCTGGTGCCGGCCCCAGGTGAAGGCCGGGTCGATCACCCGGGAGCGGCGGGTGTAGGGGGCGCTGTCCCGCTCGTCGAAGGTCAGGTCGTCGCCGGTCTCCATCTTGTAGCCGAACAGGGCCGGGTTCCAGGTGATCGAGCCGACGAGCCCCTTGGCGTAGGGGTCGATGAGCAGCTTGTTGGGGTTGAACCGGTGGCCAGCCTTCGGCTCGTAGGGGCCGTGGACCCGGTAGCCGTAGATCGTGCCGGGGCGGGCGTCGGGCAGGTAGCCGTGCCAGATCTCGTCCGTGTACTCGGGCAGCTCGATCCGCTCGATCTCCTGCTCGCCGGCATCGTCGAACAGGCAGAGTTCGACCTTGGTGGCGTGGGCGGAAAACAGGGCGAAGTTGACGCCGAGCCCGTCCCAGGTGGCGCCCAGGGGGTAGGGTTGGCCTTCCTGGATGCGCGTGCGGGCCGCGCGGGACTGCGATGCGGGACGACGAGTAGAGGACATGGACACTCCGGAACGCGACCCGCCCGGCCACGTGCCGCCGCGGGGAGCGTCGGGTGAACGTGCCGGAAACAGCGAAGCTCCCGCGGTGCCGCAAAAATCGCGGGCGCGTCACGACCGCGCCGCGCTCAGTTCGAGGCCGCGGCGGTGAAGCTCCGGTCCACGGCCCGCCCGACGTCCAGCGTCCTCGACAGGATCCCGTACCGCGTCGCCCGGTCCGAGGCCTCCTGGACCTCCGTCACGACACCGTCGTCGAGCGCGATCGGCCGCGTCCGCTGCGCCGTGTAGGCCGCGCGCAGGACGTCCTCCGGCAGCCTGGTCAGCGCGGCCGTGTTCCGGGCGTAGGCGTCGAGATGGTCCAGCGACCAGAGCCGCGCCCTGTCCAGGCGGCTCAGGAAGTCCTGCAGGGCGGCCCGCTTGGTGGCGATGGCGCTGTCCGAGGCGACGATGAAGGTGATGGTCGGCGTGAGGCCCGCGCCGTCCGCGATCGGCCGGGCCTTGTCCCTGAGCGTCGCGAACGAGACGTAGGGCTCCCAGACCGCCCAGGCATCCACCGAGCCGGCCATCAGCGCGACCTTGGCGTCGACCGGGTTGAGCGGCGCGAAGGTGGCCTCGGATGGCGCGATCCCGGCCTTCTCCAGCGTCGCGCTGATCAGGAACTGGCCCCAGCCGCCGCGGGTGCCGGCGAGGCGCTTCCCCTTGAGGTCGGCGGCCGAGCGGATCGGCGAATCCGCGCGGACCAGGATCGCCTGCGTCCGCGGATCCGACTTGGTGCCGCCGATCGCCTTGATCGGTGCCCCGGCCGCGACGACCGTGAGGAAGGAGAGGTCGCCGGTGTAGCCGACATCGAGGGCGCCGGCGTTGAGCGCCTCCAGGATCGGCGCGGCGGCGGGGAATTCCGACCATTCGATCCGGTAGGGCAGATCCTTCGCGGAGCCGGCGCTCTCGAGGAGTGACCGGTTCCCGCCTTTCTGGTCGCCGACCCGCAGGACGACCTCCTCCGCGCGGGCGGCCACCGCGGCCAGCGTCGTCGTGGCCAGCGTCGTCGTGGCCAGCGTCGTCGTGGCCAGCGTCGTCGTGGCCAGCGTCGTTGTGGCCAGCGTCAGTGCGGCGGCGAGCAGCGCGCCGGCGAACCTGCGGACGCCGGGACAAGCGTGAGATCCGATGAGCATGGGGCCTGCCGCGATCCGCTGCCCGCGTTGTGCGGGGCTGTTCTGTGGAAGGCCGAGCTTATGCTTGCCGCGAGGGCGGTCAATGAAACGAAAATCTGTATTGCCCGCGATTGATGCCAGAGATGACATCCGGCCGCCCCCGCGGGGAGACGAACGTCTTTCCCCGCGCCGCGCCGGTCAGCGGGCGGGCGGGAACGCGTCCGCCAGGTAGGCCCGGACGAAGCCCGGCATCCGCGCGGCATCGATGTCGTCGCGGCCCCGCACCACGTGCATCCCGGCGAGTTCCGGCTCGGCCTCGGCGCCGAGATGGTCGGCGATCCGCGCCACGAGCCGCGCGGCCGTCTCCGGAAAGCGCACCGGCCGCAGGAACGCGAGCTGGCCCTCCCCCTCCAGCAGCACCCAATCCGTTTCGGCCTCGTCCGGCAGCGCCAGGCCGGTCTCCTCGGCGAGTTCCCGGGCGGCGCTGCCGACGAGATCGACCCGCGCGCCCTGTATGTCGTCCGGATCCGGAGTGCCGCAGGGGAAGTAGAGCTGGCCGGCATTGGCCGTGCGGGCCCCCATCTCGCCGAGCAGGACGGCGCCGTCCGAGGTCCAGGGCACGATCGCCGCGAAGGCGTTGGCGATGCGGGCGTCTGCGATGCGGGCGTCGGCGTGCCGGGTGTCCCGGTAGTAGGTGAAGGTGGCGTAGCGCGTCGCGAACAGGTCCAGGCGGGCGGCCCCGTCCGCGACCGCGTGATCGCAGCACAGCAGGACGGTGCCGTCGAACATGCCGGGCGCGCGGGCGATCCGGGTCTGCCAATGCGCCGCGATGGCGTCGGCATTCTCCCGGGGGAAGGCCCAGTCGTAGGTCACGAACCGCGCCGTCACGGCGGCAAGCTGCGTGATCCGGAAGCCGTCAGACATGCAGGGTGCCGTCGGCCACGATCACCGCGGCCCCGCCGATCTCGACGCTCCGCAGGGCCCCCGCCTCGATGGTGAGCTGGAGCGCGATCTCGCTCGGCCGCCCCATCGCCTCACCCTGGCGGATCGCCACGTCGTGCGTGCCGTCGCCCAGGGCCTCGAACTGCATCAGCACCCCCGCGAAGGCGGAGGCCGCCGAGCCGGTGGCGGGATCCTCCGTGACGCCGAAATTCGGCGCGAACATGCGGACCCGCCAGCTCTGGCCGGTGCCCTCGGGGTCGGGTGTGTAGAGGTAGAGCCCGTCGTTCGGGTCGGGCGCCTGGGCCGGCCGGGCGGCGTCGAGGGCCGTCACCGAGCCCACGGGCACGCAGGTGAAGCTCGGCCCGACGCCGTGGCGGCTCGGCGCGTGCCGGCCGGTGCCGATGTCGGCGGGCTTGAGGCCGAGGAGCGGGGCCAGCAAGGCGGGCTCGGGGCCGGGACCGAGGTATTCCGGCAGGATCGGCAGCCGGAACCGCGCCCGTCCGCCGCTGCCGTCCGCCAGCGTTTCGACCACGCAGGGGACGATTCCGATCCGCTCCTCCAGGCCGAAGGCCCGGGCATCGCCCCGGGACGGATCCTGCAGCGCCAGCAGCACGGCGGTGCCCACCGTCGGGTGGCCGGCGAAGGGCAGCTCCCGGCCGGGGGTGAAGATGCGCAAGGACGCCCGGTGCCGGGCCTCCGTGGGCGGCAGGACGAACACCGTCTCCGAAAGGTTGAACTCCTGCGCGATGGCCTGCATGGCGGCGGTGTCGAGCTCCTCCGCGTCGAGCACCACGGCCAGCGGATTGCCGGCGAGCCTCTGCTCGGTGAACACGTCGAGGGTGACGAAGCGGCGCGCCATCGTGTCCATCCTTCTTGCTCTCGCCGGGCCCGGCCGAAGGGCGTGCCCTCACACCGCCTCGACCGGAAACCGCGCGCTCGGGTTCACGTATTCCTCCTGCGCGGCCACCGTCAGGATCTCCCGCGATCCTGCCTCGGCGGTGCGCTTGAGCAGCCCGTAGATCGAGGCCGCCGCCGCGCCGAGCGCCGCCTCGGCCGAGCCGGTCCGGGCATAGTGCACCAGGAACAGGGCCGCGATGCAGTCTCCCGCCCCGTTCACCGCGATGGCGAGCCGCGGGGTGCGGACCCGGAACACCCGTCCCTCCGCGCCCGCGAGCAGGTCGATGCTGTCGGCGGGCGTGTCGGCGCAGAGCGCCGAGGTGACCAGGACCACCCGCGGCCCCCGCGCCTGGAGCGCCGCGATCGCGGCTGCGGCCTCCGCCAGGGTGCGGCTCGGCAGGCCGGTGAGGAGGCCGAGTTCGAACTGGTTGGGGGTGAGGATGTCGGCGGCCGGGACCGCGCGCTCGCGCAGGAACGCCTCGATGCCGGGCCGCACGTAGACGCCCTCCTCGACGTCGCCGATCACCGGGTCGCAGCAGTAGAGCGCTTGGGGGTTCGCCGCCCGCACGGCGTCCACCGCCTCCAGGATCGCGGCGCCGATCTCGGCCGACCCCATATAGCCCGACAGCACCGCGTCGCAGGTGGAGAGCACGCCGCGCTCGCCGATGCCGCGCACCACCTCGCGGATCATCGCCGCGTCGAAGACGGGGCCGCGCCACGCGCCGTAACCGGTGTGGTTGGAGAACTGCACCGTATGCACGGGCCAGACCTCGACCCCGAGCCGCTGCATCGGAAACACCGCCGAGGCGTTGCCGACATGGCCGTAGGCGACATGGGACTGGATCGACAGGACGTTCAACGCGGGACTCGCTCGTTGTCCCGCTACGGTTAGCCGGTTCCCGCGCCGCCTGCACCCCTATCCCTTGCCGCCCTCCCCCGCGCGCCTCAGATGGGACCGACCCTCCTCCCACCCGCCGAGCCCCGTTCAGAGCCCCATGGACATCGAAGCGCTGCGCACCACGACCCTCGCCTTCGTGGAGGCGCACAAGGCCTGGACGCCGTTCATCGCCGGCGGCCTCGCCTTCTGCGAATCGATCGCGGTCCTGTCGCTGTTCGTGCCGGCGACCGTGATCCTGGTCGGCATCGGCGCCCTCGTCGGCGGCGCCGACATCCCGTTCTGGCCGGTGGTGATCGCCGCGGCGGTGGGCGCCGCGCTCGGCGACTGGATCTCCTACGAGGCCGGGCGCTGGCTCGGACCGGGGGCCAAGACCAAGTGGCCGCTGCGGCGCTACCCCGAGCTCATGGCCAAGGCCGAGGCCTTCATCGGGCGCTGGGGCATCGCCGCGGTGGCGCTGGGGCGGTTCTTCGGGCCGGCCAGGGCCCTGGTGCCGCTCTTCGCCGGCATCCTCGGCCTGGCGCGGCTGCCGTTCCAGCTGGCCAACGTCGCCTCCGCCCTGGTCTGGGCCTTCGTGCTGCTGGCCCCCGGGGCCGGGCTGCTCACGTGGTTCCATCGCTGATGCGGCGCTTCCCGCCAGAGCGGATCGTCTGCCTCACCGAGGAGACCGTCGAGACCCTGTACCTGCTGGGTGCGGAGGACCGGATCGTCGGCGTCTCGGGCTACGCGGTGCGCCCGCCCCGGGTCCGGAAGGAGAAGCCGCGCGTCTCGGCCTTCACCAGCGCGGACATCCCGAAGATCCTGGCGCTGGCGCCGGACCTCGTCCTGGCCTTCTCGGACCTCCAGGCCGGTATCGTCGCCGACCTCGCCCGGGCAGGCGTGGCGGTGCACCTGTTCAACCAGCGCGACGTGGCGGGCTGCCTTGCCATGGTCCGCACCCTCGGCGCCCTCGTCGGTCTGCCGGAACGGGCCGAGGCTTTGGCGGCCGGCTTCGAGGCGCGGCTGGCGGAGGCCGCCGCGGCGGTGCGGGACCGGCCGACCCTGCGCGTCTACTTCGAGGAATGGGACGCGCCGATGATCTCCGGCATCGGCTGGGTCTCGGATCTGATCGGCCTCGCGGGCGGCCGGGACGTGTTCCCGGCCTTGAGCCGGCAGCCGGCCGCGCAGGACCGGATCGTCACGCCCGAACAGGTGATCGAAGCCGCGCCCGACGTGATCCTCGCCTCGTGTGCGCAAAAGCGGGTCAATGTCGACCGCATCCGGTCCCGACCCGGCTGGCGGGCGATCCCGGCCGTGCGCGACGGGCGCATCCACGAGATCAAGTCGCCGCTGATCCTGCAGCCTGGCCCGGCCGCGCTCACCGACGGGTTCGACGCGATCCGGGCCTGCCTCGGATGACCGCCTTGGATGATTGCCCCGGGGCGATGCCGCGCCGCAGGTGACGGACGGCGCCGGGATTGGCAGGATGTCCCGATTCGGCACAGGCGCATTCCCCGAGATTGATGTCCGCTTCCATCGGCATTTCCGATTCGGCTTCTCCGCCCCCGGCGGCTGAGGCGCTCCTGCCGCCCGACCGGCGGCAATCGCCGACGGCGCTGCGCATCCAGCGCGGCGTGCGGCGGCTGTTCTCCGAGATGGGCTGCGTCACCCTGCCGGAATTCTCCCTCGTCAACGGCCGCCGCGCCGACGTGATCGCCCTGTGCGGCGCCGGGAAGCTCACCATCGTGGAGATCAAGTCGAGCGTGGCGGATTTCCGCGCCGACCGGAAATGGCCGGATTACCGCGACTTCTGCGACCGGTTCTTCTTCGCGATCCCCGAGGACGTGCCCGAATCCCTGATCCCGGAGGAATGCGGCCTGATCGTCGCGGATGCCTACGGGGCCGGAATCCTGCGTGCGGCGCCCGAGCACCCGCTGAGCGGCGCCCGGCGCAAGGCCGTGACGCTCCGCTTCGCCCACAGCGCCGCGCGCATCCTCCACGCGCTCGCCGATCCGGGCGCGGTGCGGGAGGGGGCGCTGTAGGATACGGCCGGCGGCCGGATTCGCGCCGACGCGACGGACCGCCCGGGACGGCTGAACGACGCTGGACCCATCCGTCGCGTCGGCGGTGGCCGAGAAGCTTTCGGCGACGAGAGCGGCGGCTGTCTCGCCGAACGTGGTCGAGGCGCGGACACGGATGCGTTCGATCGCGTCATGAACTGCAGGGCGGCCTCCCACCGGCTCCCGAGGATCGCGTGAGCGATCCGCCATCTGCGGGAAGGACATCCACGCTGGATTGGCAGGCCGCGCAGGGCGGCTGATCGCGCAGACGACCGATTGGCGATGGACGGCGGGGTTCGGTCTGGTACGTCTGCACTGGTATTCCACCGACGATTGAAATCTGCGTAGAACGGCCGCGCTTCCCGCCGATCCAGCGCCGAGCCCGATTCATCGATGACCTCCGTCGCCCTGTTCGAGCTGATCCTCGGCCTCCTCGGCGCGGCCCTGCTGCTGTCGCTGGCGGCCGGGCGCCTGGGCTTCCCGCCGGCCGCGGCCCTGGTCATCGGCGGCATGGCGCTGGCGGTGGTGCCGGGTCTGCCAGCCTTCACGCTCGACCCGGACCTGATCATGGTCCTGTTCCTGCCGCCGCTCCTGCTCGAATCCGCCTACTTCACCGTCTGGCGCGACTTCCGGGCGAGCCTCGGCCCGATCCTGTCGCTCTCGCTCGGGGCGGTCCTGTTCACGACCCTGATCGTCGGGCTCGTCGCCCACGCGGTGGTGCCGGCCCTGCCCTGGGCCGCCTGTTTCGCCCTGGGCGCCATCGTCTCGCCGCCGGACGCGGTCGCCGCCAAGGCGGTGCTGGCCCGGGTCGCCCTGCCCCGCCGGATGATCACGGTCCTGGAGGGCGAGAGCCTCGTCAACGACGCCTCGGGCCTCGTGCTCTACCGCTTCGCCGTGGCGGCCGCGCTGACGGGGAGCTTCAGCGCCTGGGCGGCGGCCGGCAGCTTCGCGTGGCTCGCGGTGGCGGGCGTCGCGGTCGGGCTCGCCTGCGGGCTGGCGGTGAACGCCGGGATGCGGCGGCTGCACGACGCCAACGCCATCACGGTGCTGAGCTTCCTCGCCGCCTACGTCGCCTACCTCGCGGCCGAGGAGGTCCACGCCTCCGGCGTCCTCGCGGTTGTGGCCTGCGGCCTGATGATGGGCGGCCGGGAGCACGAGACCTTCGACGCCCATGCCCGCCGTCATTCCGTGGCGGTGTGGGCATTCGTGGTGTTCGTGCTGGAGGCCCTGGTCTTCGTGCTGATCGGCCTGGCGCTGCGCGGCGTGCTGGCCCGGACCGGCGGCGAGTACGGCTCGCTCTCGGCGGGGCTGCCCCTGGCGCTCGCCGTCACCGCCACCTGCGTCGTCGCCCGCCTGCTCTGGGTGTTTCCCGCCGTCTACCTGCGGCGGCTCCTGTCGCCGTGGTTGCGCGCGCGGGAACCCTCCCCGAACCCGGCCGTGCCGCTGATCGTGGGATGGGCCGGGATGCGCGGGGTCGTGACCCTCGCGGCGGCCCTGGCGCTGCCGGTGGATTTCCCCGGCCGCGACGCCATCCTGGTCGCGGCCTTCGTGGTGATCCTGTTCACCGTGCTGGTACAGGGCACGACCCTGGGGCCGCTGATCCGCCGGCTCCGCCTCGATCCCGTGGCGCACCTGCCCGACGGCCATCTCGACGCGCCCATGGCCCGCGTCGTCGTCAACGAGGCGGGACTCGCCGCCCTGGAGGGATTGGTGTTCCCCGAGACCGGGGCGCTGCAGCACCCGCGCCTCGTGGAGGAGTATCGTCGCCGGGTCCGGGCCTCTTCGCGGGACCGGGACGAGCGGACGGCGCTCGAAGCCGAGAAGAACGAGCACTTCGCCGCCGCGCTGCTCGCCGTGCGGTCAGGCCGGTCGGCGCTGATCGACCTGCACCGGCAGAACCGGGTCCACAGCTCCGTGCTGCGTCAGCTGGAAACGGAGATCGATCTGGAAGAGCTCCATCTCAAGCGTCTGGCCGGGACCGCGCCGGCCCATGGCTAGACCACTCTCCGCCGAAGTCGGATCCCGTTCGGCGTCGGAGAGCGCGTCGAACCAGGGGTCTGGAGCCGCGCCCGGCCGGGGTACGGCTCCTCAATGGGCGGCGCAGCCGTCCGCCGGCTGGCCGTAGCCGCTGTAGACGACCCGCACCTTGCGCAGGCAGGTCCCCTCGGACTTCGGCGCCACCGCCACGGGCGCGACGTCCACCGGCTCGACCCGCAGGGTCGCGGCCACCGGCTGGTCCTCGGAGGTGGCGAGCGCGCGGCTGGCGCTCATCACGACGGGCGTCGCGGCCAGCGACGAGATGGCGAGCGCGGCGAAGACGGCGATGTTCTTGCGGCCGAAGGTGTTGCGGGTGCGAGCATTGAACATGACGAGTGGTCCGTCGTATTGCGTTCGGCAGCGCTGAGGTGCCGAGATCCCCTGTTGCAGCGATAACTTGGCCGTTGGCTTGGCGGTTCCCGGTATTGCCCAAAAACCGCCACGCTTGCGTGTCCCGCCGCACCTGGGGCGCGGGCCCTCAAAGGATCTTGCGGTACTGCACGAAGCCGGATTTCTCGGCGATCCGGTCGTAGAGCTGCATCGCGTCGGTGTTGGTCTCGTGCGTCAGCCAGTGGACGCGGGAGCAGCCGGCGGCTTTCGCGGCCTCGCAGACGTGCTCGATCAGCCGCCGCCCGATCCCGAGACCCCGGGCGCCGTCCGCCACGAACAGGTCCTGGAGGTAGCAGTAATCCCCGACCGTCCAGGCCGAGCGGTGGCGGATGTGGTGGACGAGGCCGATCGCCTCCGTGCCGCGCCACGCCAGGGCTCCGTCGACCGGCTCGGCCGGGTCGTTGAGGCGCCGCCAGGTCGTCTCCGTGACGGCGTCCGACAGGTCGACCTTGTAGAAAACCTGGTAGCCCCGCCAGAGCGGCAGCCAAGCATCCCGGTCGCCGGCGCCGATCCGGCGGATCGCGAGGCTGCTGTCCATGATTCTCTCCGCTGGTCCGGACGGATCGGACCTCATCCGGCCCGGACAGGCAACCCGGGCCGCCGGCGCCGAAGACCCGTCACCCGATCGCCTTCACCCGACACCCTGCGCCTTGCACCCCTGCCCGCCCGCACCTAAACCGGCCCGCCAGCGGCCCGAGCCGCCGCGCGAGCCCGAGCCTCCGACACCCATGTCCCAAAAGAAATCCTTCCAGGGTCTGATCCTGACGCTTCAGGAATTCTGGGCGGCGCAGGGCTGCGTGATCCTCCAGCCCTACGACATGGAGGTCGGCGCCGGCACCTTCCATCCGGCCACGACCCTGCGGGCGCTCGGCCCGAAACCCTGGAAGGCGGCCTATGTCCAGCCGTCGCGCCGGCCCAAGGACGGCCGCTACGGCGAGAACCCCAACCGGCTCCAGCACTATTACCAGTTCCAGGTGATCCTGAAGCCGAACCCGCCGAACCTGCAGGAGCTTTACCTCGCCTCGCTCGCGGCCATCGGCGTCGACCTCAAGCTCCACGACATCCGCTTCGTCGAGGACGATTGGGAGAGCCCGACGCTCGGCGCCTGGGGCCTGGGCTGGGAATGCTGGTGCGACGGGATGGAGGTCAGCCAGTTCACCTATTTCCAGCAGGTCGCGGGCTTCGAGTGCGCGCCGGTGGCGGGCGAGCTGACCTATGGGCTGGAGCGGCTCGCCATGTACGTCCAGGGCGTCGAGAACGTTTACGACCTCGACTTCAACGGCGCCGAGGGTGCGGACCGGATCACCTACGGGGACGTGTTCCTGCAGGCCGAGCAGGAATATTCCCGCCACAATTTCGAGTCCGCCGACACGACGATGCTGTTCCGCCAGTTCACCGACGCGGAGGCGGCCTGCCGGTCCTACCTCGCGGCGGGCGCGCCCGCCGCGGAGGGCGAGCGCCACCGGATGGCGCAGCCGGCCTACGACCAGTGCATCAAGGCCAGCCACGTCTTCAACCTCCTCGACGCGCGCGGCGTGATCTCGGTGACGGAGCGCCAGAGCTACATCCTGCGGGTGCGGGAACTCGCCAAGGCCTGCGGGGCCGCGTGGCTGAAGACCGCGGCCGGCGGAGCCCCTTGAGCCTTCGCGCGTTGCAACCCCCGCCAACCGGCGCGCTCCGGCGCGTCCGCAGACGCGGGAACCTCGTGATGAAGAAGACGATCCTCGCCCTCAGCCTCCTCGGATTCGGCCTCGCCCCCGCGCTGGCGGCCGATCCCGGGCCTGAGGCCACAGTCAAGAAGCTCTACGCCGAGCCGCACCCGAATCACTCCTCCGTGTATTCGAAGCGCCTGCAGGGCCTGTTCGACGCCGACGCGAAGCAGGCCAACGGTGCCACCGGCAACCTCGACTTCGACTATCGCCTGAACGGCGAGCCCCTGAAGCCCGACACGGTGAAGAACCTGACCTTCAAGGAGGCCACCGAGGGCAAGGACCAAGCGAAGGTCACGGTGGAGCGCAAGGGCGGCGACGGATCGAAGGCGATCGTCTACGACCTCGTGCGCGAGGATGGCGGCTGGAAGGTCTCCGACGCCCACGCGATCGGCGACCGCAAGTGGCAGCTCACGACCATCCTCAAGGGCGAGGCGCGCTGAGCCTGGGCCGTCGACCCTCGACAGGGGTGCGGCGCGGCGATATGGCCGCGCCATGCCCGACCTCCTGCTCGAACTCCGCTCGGAAGAGATCCCCGCCCGCATGCAGCGGCGCGCGGCGGAGGATCTGAAAAAGCTCGTCACCGACGCCCTGGTGGCGCGCGGTTTCCTGTACGAGGGCGCCAAGGCGTTCTCGACGCCGCGCCGGCTGGCGCTGCACATCGCCGGCCTCCCCGCCCGGGGCGAGGCCGTGCGCGAGGAGCGCCGCGGCCCGCGGGTCGGCGCCCCCGAGGCGGCCGTCCAGGGCTTCCTGAAGGGCGCGGGACTGACGAGCCTCGATCAGGCCACGACCGTCACCGATCCCAAGAAGGGCGAATTCTACCTCGCGGTGATCGAGCGGCCCGGCCGCGAGACGCTGGACGTCCTGGCCGAGCTCCTGCCCGAAATCGTCAAGAACTTCCCCTGGCCGAAATCCATGCGCTGGGGCGCGGCCTCGGCGGAGCCGGGGTCCCTCCGCTGGGTGCGCCCGCTGCAATCGATCGTCGCGACCTTCGGGCCGGAGAACGAGAGCCCCGAGGTCGTGCCGTTCGCGGTCGGCGGGATCGCGGCCGGCACGGTGACCTACGGCCACCGCTTCCTCGCCCCGGAGGCGATCGAGGTGCGCCGGTTCGACGACTACATCCAGGCCCTGGAGCGGGCGAAGGTCATCCTCGACGCCGACCGGCGCAAGGACGTGATCCTGCACGATGCCCGCGACCTCGCCTTCGCCCGCGGCCTCGACCTCGTCGAGGACGAGGGGCTGCTGGAGGAGGTGTCGGGCCTCGTGGAATGGCCGGTGGTGCTGATGGGCTCCTTCGACGAGGCCTTCCTCGACATCCCCGCCGAGGCGATCCGGGCGACCATCCGGGCGAACCAGAAGTGCTTCGTCCTGCGCAAGGGCGGGTCGGAGGACCTGGCGCCGGCCTTTATCCTGGTCTCGAACCTCGTCGCCAGCGACGGCGGCCGGGCGATCACAGCCGGCAACGAGCGGGTGGTCCGGGCGCGCCTGTCGGACGCGAAGTTTTTCTGGGAGACCGACAAGGCGATCCGCTTGGAGGATCGGCTGCCGAAGCTCGACAGCATCGTCTTCCACGAGAAGCTCGGCACGCAGGGCGAGCGGATCGCCCGCATCGCCGCGCTGGCGAAGGACCTCGCGACTCTGGTCGGGGCCGATCCGGCGCTCGCCGAGCGCGCCGCCCGTCTCGCCAAGGCCGACCTCGTCACCGAGATGGTCGGCGAGTTCCCCGAGCTCCAGGGCCTGATGGGCCGCAAATACGCGGCGCTCCAGGGCGAGCACGACAGCGTCTGCGCGGCCATCGAGGAGCTTTAAAGCCGCTCGGCCCCTCCGACCGGGTGCCGAACAATCCGTTCTCCTTCGGGGGGGCCTCGCCGACAAGCTCAACACCTGGTGGGTTCTGGGCCATCAACAAAAGCCCCCGGGGAACAGGGACCGGCCCCTCCGACCGGGTGCCGAGCGATCCGGTCTCCATCGCGGTGGCGCTCGCCGACAAGCTCGACACGCTGGTGGGGTTCTGGGCGATCGACGAGAAGCCCACGGGGAGCAAGGACCCGTTCGCCCTGCGCCGGGCGGCTCTGGGCGTGATCCGGCTGATCCTCGACCGCGGCTTGCGCCTGCGCCTTCTCGAGCAGGTCGGCGCGGCGGATCGCGGCCTCGCCGGGCGGGCCGGTGCGGATGCCGGGGATCTCCTCGGCTTCTTCGCGGACCGCCTCAAGGTCTACCTCCGCGACCAGGGCGCCCGCCACGACCTGATCGACGCCGTCTTCGCCCTGCCCGGCCAGGACGACCTGCTGATGGTCGTGCGCCGCGTCGAGGCGCTCGGACAGTTCCTCGACACCGAGGACGGGAAGAACCTGTTGGCCGGCTACAAGCGCGCGGCCAACATCCTGCGCATCGAGGAGAAGAAGGACGGCCGCGCCTACGATGCCGCGCCCGACGCCGCCCTCGCCGCCGCGGGCGAGCCGGCCGAGCGGGCACTGGCCGAGGCGCTGGCGAAGGCCCGGGAGACCGCCTCGGCGGCGGTCGCCCGCGAGGATTTCGCCGGGGCCATGCAGGCGCTCTCCACGCTCCGCGCGCCGGTGGACGCCTTCTTCCAGGACGTCACCGTCAACGCGCCCGATCCGAAGCTCCGCGAGAACCGCTTGGCTCTGCTCAACGCCCTGCGCGCCGCGACGCGGGAGGTGGCGGAGTTCGCGAAGATCGAGGGGTGAGGCGGAGCCTTCCCCGCGGACAATCGCCATCTGAACGGAGCGCGGGTCCCCTCGCCCGTGCGGGAGAGGGACAGGGTGAGGGGTGCGACCTCACCGGAAAGACCCGATCCCTCACCCCGACCCTCTCCCGCATGGGAGAGTGGGCGCGTTGCGCCTTCGCACAGACCGCTGAGGGCCCCCCTCACCCGTGATCGTGCCCGGCATGGTCCTCCGGCTCCGGCAGGGTCAGGCCGAAATGGCTCACCAGATCGGCCACCTGCCCGGGGCTCAGCTGCCGCGGGTTGAGGTTGCGGAGCAGCAGGTAGAGCTTGGCGGTCTCCTCCAGCTCCTCGGTGGCGAAGACCGCGCCCTCCAGGCTGTCCCCGGCCACCACCGGGCCGTGATTGGCGAGCAGCACCGAACTGTACCGGCCGGCGAGCCCCCGAATCGCGTCCGCGACCGCCGGGTCGCCGGGTCGGTAATAGGGCACCAGCGCCGTGCCGCCGGTGCGCATCAGGTAATAGGGCGTCAAAGGCGGCAGAACCTGACGCGGGTCAATCTCCGGCAGCATCGAGACCGCCACCGCGTGGGTGGAGTGCAGGTGGACGATCGCCTTCGCTTCGCTGCGGCTCTCGTAGAGCGCGCTGTGCAGCGGGATCTCCTTGGTGGGCTTGTCGCCCGAGACGAGGCGCCCCTGCTGGTCCAGCCGGGAGATCCGCGCCGGGTCGAGGAAGCCGAGGGACGCGTTGGTCGGCGTCACCAGCCAGCCGCCGTCGGGCAGGCGCAGCGAGATGTTGCCGGACGAGCCCGGCGTCAGGCCGCGCTCGAACAGCGAGCGGCCGTAGCGGCAGATGTCTTCGCGCAGCCGGCTCTCGTCGCTCATGCGGTCGCTCCCTCGATCAGCTCGAACCCGAGATCGATTTTCTTTGGACTCTGATCGGTCAGGCAGGCGGCGGCCCGCCGGCCGATCTCCAGGCGCGGCGTGCGCACCGTCGAGAGGGGCTGGGGCATCGCCGCCGCGAAGTCGAGCCCGTTGAAGCCGAACAGCGCGATCCGTCCCGGGACCGCGAGCCCCGCCGCCAGGCAGGCGAAGTAGCCGCCGAGCGCCATGTCGTCGTTGGAGAAGTAGACGGCATCGAGATCCGGGTGGCGCGCCAGCAGCGCCTCCAGCCCCGCCCGCCCCGAGGCCGGCGAGGACGGCCCCGACCGGATCTCCTGGGCCTGGAGCGCCAGCCCGGCCTCCGCCAGGGCTTCCTCGAACCCGGCCAGCCGCTTGCCCGCCCGCACGTCTATGCGCAAGTCGTGGCCGAGATAGGCGATGCGGCGGTAGCCCCGCGCGACGAGGTGGCGGGCGCTCGCCGCCCCCACGGCCCGGTTGGAGAAGCCGACCACCGTGTCGATCCCGTCGCCATCCGTGTCGATCATCTCGACGACGCGCACGCCCCCGGCCCTGGCGAGGGCCACCGTCCCGGGATTGTGCTCCAGCCCGGTGAGCAGCAGCGCCGCCGGCCGCCACGACAGGAGCGCGGCGGCCAGCGCCTCCTCCCGGTCCGGATCGTACTCGCTCACCCCGATCACGCAGGGGATGCCCTCGGCATCGAGCGCCGATGTCAGGCCGCGCAGCAGGTCGGGGAAGACCACGTTGGCGAGCGACGGGATGACGACGCCCACGAGCCGCGCGCTCGCGCCCTGGCCGGCGAGGCTGCCGGCGAGGCGGTTCGGCACGTAGCCGAGCCGGGCCACTGCCTCCGCCACCCGCGCGCCGGCGCGCTTGGAATAGGAGCCGTGGTTGCGCAGGACCCGCGAGACCGTGCTCTCGCCGACCCCGGCCTCACGGGCCACGTCGGTGAGCGTCACGAGCCGCCCCGGCGGCTGGAATTCGTCCATGGCCCCGCTTCTCCCGGCGCGGTCTCTGATGACGTCCGTCGCATCGCCCATCCGCCCTCTCATCGCGGGATGCCCGCGCGACCGGGCCCCGAAGGAGAAGGTCTCCAGACGGCGCGGCGCTCCCTGGAGGGCTCCTTCGAGGCCTCCGCTGCGCTGCGCCACCGCGGGATGGGGGTGCAATTGGGAAGACCGTCCTCAGCGATCCGACCCCTGACATAGCGGCCTGCATTATGTCGCACAACCGGATTGGCAGCGCTGCCAAAAGGCGATATGGCACCGCCCCAGCGCCGCCCGACGAGCGGTGAAGACCATGATCCGCCCATCCGCGCGAGCGTATGGGCGAGGGAGAACGCCATGCCGGTCCAAGCCGCTCCGCTGGGGGGCGCCACCGCGCCCGCGGACGAAAAGTCCTTCGCCGACCACACCTACGCGAAGGTGTTCTGGCGCCTCGTGCCGTTCCTGATGCTCTGCTACGTGGTGGCGTATCTCGACCGGGTGAATGTCGGCTTCGCCAAGCTCCAGATGTCCCAGGAGCTGAAGTTCTCCGAGACGGTCTATGGCCTCGGTGCCGGAATCTTCTTCCTCGGCTACTTCCTGTTCGAGGTGCCCTCGAACGTGATCCTGCACCGGGTCGGCGCGCGGGTGTGGATCGCCCGGATCATGATCACCTGGGGAATCATCTCCGGCGCCTTCCTGTTCGTGAACTCCGAGTGGAGCTTCTACGGGATGCGCTTCCTGCTCGGGCTGGCCGAGGCCGGCTTCTATCCGGGCGTGATCCTCTACACGACGTCGTGGTTCCCGGCCCATCGCCGCGCCAAGGTGATCGCGGTGTTCATGGCGGCGATCCCGATCTCGGGGATCTTCGGCAACCCGCTCTCCGGCTGGATCATGGACGCGTTCAACGGCGCCCAGGGCCTGTCCGGCTGGCAGTGGATGTTCCTGATCGAGGCGGTGCCGGCGGTGCTCATCGGACTCGCCGTGTTCTTCTACCTCGACAACCGCCCGGCCGAGGCGAAGTGGCTGAGCGACGCCGAGAAGCAGCTCCTGGAGCGCGACATCGCCGCCGACAACCGGGGCAAGGAATCGAGCCCGCACTCCATCGCCACCGTGTTCCGCAACGGCCGCGTGTGGTTCATGAGCCTGATCTACTTCGCCTTCGTGACCGGGCAGTACGGCCTCACCTTCTGGATGCCCACGATCGTCAAGGCGTCGGGCGTGCAGGGCAATCTCAACATCGGCCTGATCAGCGCGATCCCGTTCCTGTGCGCGGCCATCGTGATGGTCCTGTTCGGGCTCAGCGCCGACCGGATGCGCGAGCGCCGCTGGCACCTGATCGTCCCGGCCCTGCTCGGCGCCGTCGGCTTCGTGGTCTCGGCGAGCGCGGGCTCGACCACCATCGCGGTGGCGGCCCTCTCGGTGGCGGCGGCCGGCGTGCTGACCTGCTCGCCCCTGTTCTGGTCGCTGCCCACGGCGTTCCTCAGCGGCGCCGGCGCGGCGGCCGGCATCGCCCTGATCAACTCGGTGGGCAATCTTGCCGGCTTCGTCAGCCCCTACGTGATCGGGGCGCTGCGCGACGCCACCGGCAGCACCGCCGCCGGCATGTACGCGCTCGCCGCGATGCTGGTGGTCGGCTCGGTCTGCGTGTTCGTCACGCCGGCCCGGATGGTCAACCGCTGAGGCTTCGAGCCGAGCGCGACACGGCCCCTCTCCCGGCGGGAGAGGGGCCTCGGGCCCCGCGCGGCGACGCAGGGGCGCCCTTCCCTTCAGGCAGGATCAGCCCGCGATGACCACAGACACCCCCACCCGCCGCGCCGCGGTGATCGGCCTGGGCTCCATGGGCTCCGGCATGGCCGGCTCGCTCCTGCGGGCGGGCTTCTCGGTTGCCGCTTGCGACGTGAACCCGGAGGCGGTGGCGCGCTTCGCGGCGGCCGGCGGCCGGGGCGCCGCGAATCCCGCGGAGGCGGCCCGGGATGCCGACGTGGTGGTGAGCGTGGTGGTCAACGCCGCCCAGACCGAGGCGGTGCTGTTCGGCGAGAACGGGGCTGCCGCCGCGATGCCGGAGGGCGCGGTGTTCGTCTCCTCCGCCACCATGGATCCGGCCGTCGCGCGCGCGCTCGCCGCCCGGCTGGAGGCCACCGGCCGCCACTATCTCGACGCCCCGATGAGCGGCGGCGCCGCTCGCGCGGCCGAGGGCGGCCTGACCTTCCTGGCCTCGGGCTCGGCGGATGCCTTCGCCAAGGCGCGGCCCGCCCTCGATGCCATGGCGGGCACGCTCTACGAGCTCGGCGACGCGGCCGGCCAGGGCGCGGCCTTCAAGATGATCAATCAGCTGCTGGCCGGGGTGCATATCGCCGCCGCCTGCGAGGCGATGGCCTTCGCGGCCAAGCAGGGCCTTGATCTCCGGCGCGTCTACGAGGTGATCACCAAGTCGGCCGGCAATTCCTGGATGTTCGAGAACCGGGTGCCCCACATCCTGGACGCGGATTACAGCCCGAAGAGCGCGGTCGATATCTTCGTCAAGGATCTCGGCATCGTGCAGGACATGGCCCGGGCGGAGAAGTACCCGGTCCCGGTTGCGGCCGCGGCGCTCCAGATGTTCCTGATGGCGTCCGGCGCCGGCATGGGCCGCGACGACGACGCCTCCGTGGCGCGGCTCTACGCGCAGGTCTCGGGGGCGAAGCTGCCGGGGACGGCCTGAGGAGGCCTGATCCCACCCGCTTCCTCATCCTGAGGTGCCCGCGCCAGCGGGCCGCCTTCGCGGCCTCCGCTGCGCTCCGGCACCTCAGGATGCGGGGATTGGGTTGGATCGTGGTCCGCTGAGCGGATCGTCGCGTTTCTAAGGATCGGGCAGGGAGTCCCAAAAGAATGCCGCGCTTTGCCGCCAACCTCAGCCTGATGTTCAATGAGGTGCCGTTCCTCGACCGGTTCGAGGCTGCGGCCCGCGCCGGGTTCGACGCCGTGGAGTTCCTGTTCCCCTACGAGCATCCGCCCGAGGCCATCGGCGCGCGGCTCCGGGCGAACGGCCTGACCCAGGCGCTGTTCAACCTGCCGCCGGGCGACTTCGCCGGGGGCGAGCGCGGGATCGCCGCCTTCCCCGAGCGGTTCGACGAGCTGAAGGCGGGTGTCGAGACGGCGCTCCGCTACGCCGAGGCGACCGGCGTGGGCCGGCTCCACCTCATGGCGGGCCTCGCCCCCTGGGACGATCCCAAGGCCGCCGAATCCTACCGCCGGGCCGTGACCTGGACGGCCGAGCGGCTCGCCCACGCCGGCCTCGACCTCGTCCTGGAGCCGATCAACGGCCGGAACATGCCGGGCTACTTCCTCAACGATTTCGGCCGCGCCGCGGACCTGATCCGTGAGCTGGCTTTGCCGAACCTGAAGCTGCAGTTCGACCTCTACCATTGCCAGATCCTGCACGGCGACGTGACCATGCGGCTGCGCGCCCTGATGCCGATCATCGGCCACGTCCAGACGGCGAGCGTGCCCGAGCGCCACGAGCCCGGTACCGGCGAGATGAACGACTTCTTCCTGTTCGACGAGCTGGACCGGCTCGGCTACCGCGGCTTCGTCGGCTGCGAGTACATCCCGGCCGCCGACACCGTCGCGGGCCTCGGCTGGCTCGCCGCCTACAAGGGGAGCGCCCGATGAGCCTCGCGCTGGGATGCGTCGCCGACGACTATACGGGCGCCTCGGACCTCGCCAACACCCTGACCAAGGCGGGCCTGCGCACGATCCAGACCATCGGGGTGCCTGAGGAAGGCCGCGCCCTGCCGGAGGCCGACGCGGTGGTGGTGGCGCTGAAAAGCCGCTCGATCCCGGCCGACCAGGCCGTGGCCCGCTCCCGCGAGGCGGAAGCCTGGCTGCGGGCCCGGGGCGCGGCCCACGTGATGTTCAAGGTCTGCTCGACCTTCGATTCGACGGATGCGGGCAATATCGGCCCGGTGATGGACGCCCTGCGGGCCGAGGCCGGCGCGGCCATCGCGCTCGTGACCCCGGCGTTCCCGGAGACGGGCCGGAGCGTCTACCAGGGCAACCTGTTCGTCGGATCCGTGCCGCTGAACGAGAGTCCCCTGAAGGACCATCCGCTCAACCCGATGCGCGACGCCAACCTCGTGCGCGTGCTGGGGCGCCAGAGCGCCAGCCCGGTCGGCTTGGTCGACACCGCCACGGTGGCCCGGGGTGCGGAGGCCGTGGCGGCCCGCCTCCAGGCCCTGGCGGCCGAGGGCAAGGGCGCCGCCATCGCGGACGCGATCTTCGACAGCGATCTCGAAACCCTCGGGCGGGCGATCATCGCCGAGAAATTCTCCGTGGGTGCGTCCGGCCTCGGGCTCGGGCTCGCCCGGGCGCTGGTGGCCGACGGGCGCGGCACGCAGGATGCCGCCGGGGCCGCCGTGGGCGAGCCGGTGGGCGGGGCCGCCGCCTGCCTCGCCGGCAGCTGCTCGCAGGCGACCCTCCAGCAGGTCGCCGCGGCGGAGAAGATCATGCCGGTGATGCGCCTCGACCCGGCCCGGCTGCTCGCCGGCGCCGACGTGGTGGCCGAGGCCCTGGCCTTCGCGGCGGAACGGCTCGCCGCAGGCCCGGTGCTGATCGCGTCGTCGGCGCCCCCCGAGGCGGTGCGCGCCCTCCAGGCCGAACACGGGGTCGACGCGGCCGGCCACGCCATCGAGGCGGCGCTGGCCGCCATCGCCGAGGGCCTCGTCGCCCGCGGCGTGCGCCGGCTCGTGGTCGCCGGCGGCGAAACCTCGGGGTCGGTGGTCGACCGGCTGGGCCTCACCGCCTTCCTGCTCGGGCCGGAGATCGCCGCGGGCGTGCCGGTGCTGCGGACCGCAGGGCGACCGGAGCCGATGCTGCTCGCCCTCAAATCCGGCAATTTCGGCGGCCCGGACTTCTTCGGCCGCGCCCTCGACATGATGGCCTGAGGCCGCATACTCCGACGAGAGGTTTCCCATGCACGCCCTGATTCTCGGTGCCGCCGGCATGATCGGCCGCCGCCTCGTGGACGCCCTGGTGAAGGACGGCCAGGTCGGCGGGCAGACGCTCAGCGCCCTCACCCTGCTCGACGTGGTTCCGCCCGCGGCGCCGGAAGGCTTCTCCGGCCCGGTGCGGGCCGAGGCCGCCGACCTGACGGCCCCGGGTGCCGCCGAGGCCGCCATCGCCGGGCGGCCGGGGGTGATCTTCCACCTCGCCGCGGTGGTCTCCGGCGAGGCCGAAGCCAACCTGGAACTCGGCTATCGGGTCAATCTCGACGGCACCCGCCTGCTCCTCGACGCGATCCGCGCGGCCAACGCGGCGGACGGCTACCGGCCGAAGCTCGTCTTCACCTCCTCCCTCGCGGTGTTCGGGCCGCCCTTCCCCAAGGTGATCCCGGACGACCACATCCTGCGCCCAGCCTCCTCGTACGGGGTGCAGAAGGCCATGGGCGAGCTGATGCTCGCCGACTACGCGCGCCGCGGCTTCCTCGACGGGATCGGTCTGCGCCTGCCGACCATCTGCGTGCGGCCGGGCAAGCCCAACAAGGCGGCCTCGGGCTTCTTCTCCGGCATCATCCGCGAGCCGCTGGCCGGCCAGGAGGCGATCCTGCCGGTGCCCGACACGGTGCGGCACTGGTTCGCCAGCCCCGCCGCGGCGGTCGGCTTCCTCGTCCACGCCGCCGGGCTCGACCTCGCGGCGATCGGGCCCCGGATCAGCCTGACCATGCCGGGCGTCTCCGCCATGGTCGCCGAGGAGATCGAAGCCCTGCGCCGCGCGGCGGGCGACAAGGCCGTGGCGCTGATCCGGCGCGCGCCGGACGCGACCATCGCGCGGATCGTCGGCTCCTGGCCGGAGGCCTTCGAGCCGGAGGCGGCCCTGGCTCTGGGCTTCCAGGCGGATGAATCCTTCGACGCGATCGTGGCCCAGCACGTGGCCGAGTTCCACGGCGGCTGACGCGTCAGGCCAGGGCGGAGCGGATGTCGGTCTGCGGAAAGGCGTCGCCGACGTAGAGCAGCGGCACGCCGTGCATCTGCGCGCAGGCACAGGCGAAGCAGTCGCCGAGGTTCAGGCGCGCCGGGTGGCGGCCCTTGCCGTGGCGGGCGTGGGCCGCGAGGGCGAGGCGCGTCTCCGCTTCGGCGATCGGGACCCGCGTGACGCCTGTGGCGGCCAGAAAATCGTCCACGATCTCTTCGGCGACTTCGGGCGGGACGGCCTGGAGCCGGGTGATGGCGAGCACCGCCTCATACACGGCAACGCCGCTCGTGAGCCGCACGGGACTGTCGCGCAACCGATCCATCAGCGCAGAATGTCCCGGCTCGCCGGCGACGATCGCCATGCTGGCGGACGCGTCGACGAACATCACGCGTCGTTCAGGCTGTCGTAGAAGGCCTTATCCGCCTTGGGCCCGTCGACGGGTTGGATGCCAACCTGTCCTGGATCGGCTTGACCGGCTCCAGGAAAGTCTCGCGCTCCGCGTTCTGCCGCGCCAGTCCGTTCTTGAGCGCGGGTCGCACCGCCTCGGTCTTGCTCACGCCCGTCCGCGATGCCAGCTTCTCGGCGCGCTGATTCACCTCTTCGCTGCGGATGTTGAGCGGCATGGCAGCCCCCGTGTAGACGCACGGAGGCCAGTGTCTACACACCCCTGCCGCAAGGGCGGCCAGAACCCCGATCAAGGATCCCGATGACCCGCCTCGACGAGGCCCGCGCCGCGCTCAAGAAGACCTTCGGCTACGAGGATTTCCGGCCCGGGCAGGACGAGGTGATCGGCGCGGTGCTGGACGGCGCCGACGTGTTCGCCGTGATGCCCACCGGCTCCGGCAAGTCGATGACCTACCAGCTCCCCGCCCTGGTCGAGCCCGGTCTGACCGTCGTGGTCTCGCCGCTGATCGCGCTGATGCACGATCAGGTGCAGCAGATGAAGAGCGTCGGCATCGAGGCCGCCACCCTCAACTCGACGGTGGCGGAGACGGAGTCCCGCGAGACCTGGCGGTCCCTGCGCTCGGGCGACCTCCGTCTCCTGTTCGTGTCCCCCGAGCGCCTGCTGATGGAGGGCTGCATCGAGGCCCTGCGCGGGGCCGGGGTCCGGCGGCTCGCGGTGGACGAGGCGCATTGCGTCTCGCAATGGGGCCACGATTTCCGGCCCGAGTACCGGGAGATCGCCCGGGCCCGGGTGGCGCTGGGCAACATCCAGACCCTGGCGCTCACCGCCACCGCCGATGCCGCGACCCGCGCGGAGATCGCCGAGCGGCTGTTCCCGCAGGACCGGCCCCCGAAGATCTTCGTCCACTCCTTCGACCGGCCGAACATCCGGCTGACCTTCCAGCCCAAGGACAACCCGGCCCGGCAGATCGAGCGGTTCCTGAAGCATCGGCGGGCGGAGAGCGGGATCATCTACTGCTCGTCGCGCAAGCGCGTCGAGCAACTGGCCGAGACCCTCAAGAAGGACGGGTTCGACGCCCTGCCCTACCATGCCGGCCTCGACCAGGGCACGCGCATGCGCAACCAGGACCGGTTCCTGCAGGAGGACGGGGTGGTGATGACCGCCACCATCGCCTTCGGCATGGGCATCAACAAGCCCGACGTGCGCTTCGTCTGCCACGCCGACATGCCCAACAACGTCGAGGGCTACTACCAGGAGATCGGCCGCGCCGGCCGCGACGGGCTGCCCGCCGACACGCTGACCCTCTACGGCCTCGACGACATGGCGCTGCGCCGCCGCCAGATCGACGAGAAGGAGATCTCCGACGAGCGCCGCCGGGTCGAGCGGCGCAAGCTCGAGGCGATGATCACCCTGTGCGAGGGCGCCACCTGCCGCCGCCAGTCGCTGCTCGCCTATTTCGGCGAGGCGAGCGGCCCTTGCGGCCGCTGCGACCTGTGCCGCGGCGGCGTCACCCTCGTGGACGGGACGGTCTCGGCGCAGAAGATCCTCTCGGCCGTCGTGCGCACCGGCCAGCGCTTCGGCGCGGCCTATATCTGCGACGTGGTCCACGGGAAGGAGAGCGAGCAGATCCGCCGCAACGGCCACGCGAGCCTCAAGACCTTCGGGGTCGGCGCCGACAAGCCGGTGGCCGCGTGGCGGGCGATCCTGCGCCAGCTCTTCGCGGCCGGGGCGATCGCCGAGAACGCCGACGGCTTCGGCGGCCTGTCCATGACCGAGAAGGGCGAGGCAATCCTGTTCGGCCGGGAGCCGGTCCAGCTCCGCCCGGATCCGGAGCCGAAGGCCGAATCCCGCGAGCGACGCCGGCCTGCATCCCGCGAGGACGGCGAGATCGCCCTCTCGGAGGCCGACGAGGCGCTGTTCCAGCACCTGCGCGGCCTGCGCGCCACGCTGGCCCGGGCCGAGGGCATCGCGGCCTTCATGGTCTTCCCCGATCGAACGCTGATCGAGATGGCCCGCCAGAAGCCCGTCGACCTCTGGGCTCTACGCACGGTCCACGGGGTCGGCGAGCGCAAGCGCGAGGCCTACGGCGACAAGTTCGTGGCGGCGATCGCCGATTTCCTGGCCCATCCGCCGGCGGCGTGACCGGGCTTCATCCACGGTGGCGTCAGACGGCGTATTGCAACGCGGTGGGAGAACGCACTAATCCGTCACCGTCGCCGCACGCTGCCCGGTTCGGGTCGCTTATCGGGTCGGGGGTCCTGTCGGGGCTCCCGGACCGCCCTCGTCGAGGCTGCCCCATGTTCCGCAACGACGTTCCGATCACCCCCGAGCTCGTGGCCCAGCACGGCCTGACGCCGGACGAGTACGAGCGCTTTCGCGGCCTGATCGGGCGCGACCCGACGCTGACCGAACTCGGCATCGTCTCGGCCATGTGGAACGAGCACTGTTCCTACAAGTCCTCCCGCAAGCACCTGCGCGGGCTGCCGACCTCGGCGCCGTGGGTGATCCAGGGACCGGGCGAGAACGCCGGCGTGATCGACATCGGCGACGGGCTCGCCTGCGTGTTCAAGATGGAGAGCCACAACCACCCGAGCTACATCGAGCCCTATCAGGGCGCGGCGACCGGTGTCGGCGGCATCCTGCGCGACGTGTTCACCATGGGCGCTCGGCCGATCGCGGCGCTCAACGCCCTGCGCTTCGGCTCCCCCGACCATCCGCGCACCCGCAGCCTCGTCTCCGGCGTGGTCGCGGGCGTGGGCGGCTACGGCAACTCCTTCGGCGTGCCCACCGTCGGCGGTCTGACCGGTTTCCACAAGCGCTACGACGGCAACATCCTGGTCAACGCCATGGCGGTGGGGCTCGCCCGCACCGACGGGATCTTCTACGCGGCCGCCGCCGGAATCGGGAACCCGATCGTCTATCTCGGCTCCAAGACCGGCCGCGACGGCATCCACGGCGCCACCATGGCCTCGGCCGAGTTCGACGAGGCCTCCGAGTCGAAGCGTCCGACCGTGCAGGTCGGCGATCCCTTCGCCGAGAAGCTGCTGCTCGAAGCCTGCCTGGAGCTGATGGCCTCGGGGGCGGTGATCGCCATCCAGGACATGGGCGCCGCCGGCCTCACCTGCTCGGCCGTTGAGATGGGCGCCAAGGGCGACCTCGGCGTCGAACTCGACATCGACAAGGTGCCGGCCCGCGAAGAGGGTATGACCCCCTACGAGATGATGCTCTCCGAGAGCCAGGAGCGCATGCTCATGGTGCTCAAGCCCGGCATGGAGGCGGAGGCGGAAGCCATCTTCGTGAAGTGGGGGCTCGACTTCGCGGTGATCGGCCGGACCACCGACACGCTGCGCTTCGTGATCAAGTGGCACGGGGAGACCGTGGCCGACCTGCCGATCAAGGAGCTCGGCGACGAGGCGCCGCTCTACGACCGGCCGCACCTGTCCAACACGCACCTGCCGGTGCTCGCGGCCTCCGAGGTTCCGGCCCCGGCCTCGCTCACCGACGCGCTCAAGCGCCTCGTCGGCTCCCCGGACCTCTCGTCCAAGCGCTGGGTCTTCGAGCAGTACGACCACTTCATCCTGGGCAACACCGTCCAGAAGCCCGGCGGCGACGCCGCCATCGTGCGGGTCGAGGACGGGCCGAAGGGGCTGGCGCTCACCTGCGACGTCACCCCGCGCTATTGCGAGGCCGACCCGGTCGAGGGCGGCCGGCAGGCCGTGGCCGAGGCGTGGCGCAACATCACGGCGGTCGGGGCCAAGCCGCTCGCCATCACCGACAACCTGAACTTCGGCAATCCCGAGAAGCCCGAGGTGATGGGCCAGCTCGTCGGCTGCCTGCAGGGCATCGGCGAGGCCTGCCGGGCGCTGGACTTCCCGGTCGTGTCCGGCAACGTCTCGCTCTACAACGAGACCAACGGCGTCGGCATCCTGCCGACCCCGACCATCGGCGGCGTCGGCGTGCTCGACGACGTGGCGCGCCACGCCACCATCGCCCTCAAGCGCGAGGGCGACGTGCTGGTGCTGATCGGCTCCGGCGAGGGCTGGCTTGGCCAATCCGCCTACCTGTCGGTGATCGAGGGCCGCGAGGAGGGCGCGCCGCCGCCGGTGGATCTCGCCCTGGAGCGCCGCAACGGCGACTTCGTCCGCACCCTGATCCAGTCGGGCGCCGTCGACACGGTCCACGACCTTTCCGACGGTGGCCTCGCGGTCGCCCTCGCCGAGATGGCGATGGCCGGCGGCATCGGCGCTGCTCTGCCCGAGGTGCCGGTGGATCTCGCCCCCCACGCCTACCTGTTCGGCGAGGACCAGGGCCGCTACCTGCTGGCGATCGATCCGGAAGCTGCCAGCGACCTCCTCTACAGCGCCTCGGCGCAGGGGATCGACGCGGCGGTGGTCGGCGTCACCGGCTCCGACCGTTTGACCCTGCCGGGCGGCGAGACCATATCGCTGGCCGACCTGTCCACGGCGCACGAGGGCTGGCTGCCCGCCTACATGGCGAGCCAGCCGGCCGCTCCCGCCGCCTGAACCCCCTTACGCCCAGGAGTTTGCCGATGCCGATGGATGCGGGCGAGATCGAGCGCATGATCCGCGAAGCGTTGCCGGACGCGCAGGTGGAGATCCGCGACCTCGCGGGCGATGGCGACCACTACGCCGCCACCGTCCTGTCGGCGGCCTTCAAGGGCAAGACACGGGTGGCGCAGCACCAGATGGTCTACGGCGCCCTTCAGGGCCGGATGGGCGGCGTCCTCCACGCCCTTGCGCTGACCACGGGTGTCCCGCAGGATTAGGCGTTCTCGCGGTAGCTCTCCCGATGGATCGACCGAGTCTCTACGATGACGACATCGTGACCTGGGCCGAGGAGCAGGCTGCGGCTCTGCGCGCGCTCGGAGCCCGCAGCGACCTGTCGAATGCGGTTGACTGGGAGAATGTCGCCGAGGAGATCGAGAGCGTAGGACGGTCTCAACTTCGAGCCGTTGAGGGTTTGCTGGTCCAGGCTCTCGCCCATATGCTGAAGCGCCTATCGGCGCCGGATCTGCCCGTCACCCGCCCCTGGCGTGAGGAGACGCTGACGTTCCAAATCGCCGCGCGCAACAGGTTCGAGCGATCGATGCGGCAGCGTTTGGATTGGGACCGGATCTGGAAATCCGCACGCGAAACCGCCAACTTGGGTCTTACGCCATACGGTGATGGCCTTCTGCCCAACCTGCCGGATAGCTGTCCGGTTGATCCGGACGAGCTTCTTTCGGCACGCTTTGATATGGACGCGATACTGCTGCAAATCGCGGAATCAAGGAAGCATACGCCAAGCTTATAAGCTTGCTGCACGATAAACCGTCACAGGACGAACGAGGACTAACGCGATGACCGACGCCAACACGACCATCCAGAACGAGATCGCCTCCCAGGACGTGGTGGTGTTCATGAAGGGCACGCCGCAGATGCCGCAATGCGGCTTCTCGGGACAGGTGGTGCAGATCCTCAACTACCTCGGCGTGCCGTTCAAGGGCGTGAACGTGCTGGCCGACCAGGGCATCCGCGAGGGCATCAAGGCCTTCTCGAACTGGCCGACCATCCCGCAGATCTACGTGAAGGGCGAGTTCGTCGGCGGCTGCGACATCACCCGCGAGATGTTCCAGTCGGGCGAGCTGCAGACCTTCCTGGCCGAGAAGGGTGTGCCGGTGAAGACCGCAGCCGCCTGATTTTTTGGGACTGGCCGAACGGATCAGGGCGCCTGCGGGCGCCCTTTTTCGTGTGCGCGGACGGTGGCCGGGTCAGCGGGGCTCCCGCGCCACGAACAGGGCGACGCAGCCGACGACCGTGATCTCCACCGACCGGAACCGCTGAGCGAGGGCCGCGCGCAGGGCAGGCAGCGTGTCGGCGCCGTTCGAGAACACCCCTTTTCGGTTGTAGACTCGCATCAGCGCGCGCGCCGCAGCCGTGGTCGGGACGCCCCCCGACAGGATCGTGGCGCCGAACACCACCCCGTCGTCCCGCAGGCACGGCCGCACCGTGTCGAAGGCCTTCGCCTTGGCGGCGATGTCGCCCGGCAGGCAGTGGAGCAGGTAGGTCATCCCGATCGAGTCGAACGGCGCGATGCCGGTGGCCGGGGCGCCGAGCACGTCGACCCGGTAGGTCTCGGGCCGGTAGCGCGCGATCCGGTCGGCCGCGAAGGCGAGGCTGTCGGCGTTGAGGTCCATCAGGCCGATGCGCGGCGCAGGCGCGGGGAAGCGGCAGCGGTCGAGATACCAGCCGGTCCCGACCCCGACGTCGCAATGCGCCAAGCCCGCGTGCCGGTCGTAGAGATCCAGGATCCGCGCCGTGGGGCAGCGCCAGATCAGCGGGTTCGACAGGCGCAGCACGACGAGGTCGTAGATCTGCAGCGTCCGCGGATTGTAGATCGCCTGCCCGGCCTGCGTGTCGGTCGTCATGGCTCTCCGTGGGGTCAGCCGTCGCCAGCGCGCATTCGCATTCGCCGGCGCGATCGCCTATATCAGACCCTTTCCAATCGTATGGATTGTTTGAACGCCATGGCGACGCCGTCGCTCGACAGCGCCCGCGCGGCCGATGCCGCGATCGAGAAGGCGCCCGATCTCCTCCCCGAGGCGCTGCCCGGCCGCCGCCCATCGCTGGTCGGCCTGACCCGCGACGCCCTCAAGGCGCAGCTCGTCGGCATGGGCGTGCCCGAGCGCGAGAGCCGGATGCGCGCCGGCCAGGTCTGGCACTGGGTCAATTTCCGCGGAGCGTCCGACTTCGCCGAGATGACCAATGTCGGCAAGGCCTTGAAGGCGCAGCTCGCCGAGCACTTCACCCTGGAGCGGCCCGAGGTGGCCAGCCGGCAGGTCTCCCGGGACGGCACCCGCAAATGGCTGCTCCGCATGGCGCCGACCAACCGGCAGGAGCACAATCGCGGCGCCGAGATCGAGTGCGTCTACATTCCCGGCCCGGACCGGGGCACGCTCTGCGTGTCCTCCCAGGTCGGCTGCACCCTGACCTGCTCGTTCTGCCACACCGGCACGCAGCGCCTCGTGCGCAACCTCTCGGCCGCCGAGATCGTGCAGCAGCTCGTCACCGCCCGGGACGAGCTCGGCGACTGGCCCGGCCAGATGCCGAGCCGCGACGCCGGCGGCTCCGGCGAGGTCGGCCGGCTCGTGACCAACATCGTGTTCATGGGCATGGGCGAGCCCCTCTACAATCTCGACGCCGTGGTGGACGCGGTGGGGGTGATGTCGGACCAGGAGGGGCTCGGCCTGTCCCGGCGGCGCATCACGGTCTCGACCTCGGGGGTCGTGCCGCAGATCCCGCGCCTCGGCGAGCAGGCCAACGCCATGCTGGCGATCTCGCTCCACGCCGTGCGCGACGACCTGCGCGACGAGCTGGTGCCGCTCAACCGGAAATACCCGATCGCCGAGCTGCTCGCCGCCTGCCGGGCCTATCCGGGCCTGAGCAACGCCCGCCGGATCACCTTCGAGTACGTGATGCTGAAGGGCGTCAACGATTCGGACGCGGACGCGCGGGAGCTGGTCCGCCTGCTCAAGGGCATCCCGGCCAAGATCAACCTGATCCCGTTCAATCCCTGGCCGGGCAGCCGCTACGAATGCTCCGACTGGGACCGGATCGAGCGCTTCTCCGAGATCGTGTTCAACGCCGGCTACGCCTCGCCGGTGCGCACGCCCCGGGGCCGGGACATCCTGGCGGCCTGCGGCCAGCTCAAGAGCGAGACCGAGAAGCTGCGCGCCCGCGCCCGGCTGATGCAGGAGGAGGGCATCGGCGTGGAGAGTTTTTACGCCGGCGCCGACGACTGAGCGACGGTCCATCGGAAGACATCCGACCCGCGCCCTTATCCTGAGGTGCGGCGAAGCCGCCTCGAAGGAGCCCTCCAGAAGCCGCTGCGATTCCTGGAGCCCTCCTTCGAGTCCTCCGTTGCGCTTCGGCACCTCAGGATGAGGGCGTGGCTGGGAATCCCGCAACACTGAACGCAGTGCCTCACGCCGCGAACCGCCGCGCCTCCGCCCGGCGCAGGGCCGGCTCCTCGGCGCCGACCCATTCCGTCCGGTGCCGCGGCAGGGCCTCCGGGTGCTCGGCCTGGAGCCACGTGATCATCGCTTCGCGGACCACGCAGCGCAGGTCCCAGGCCTGGGGCGCGTTGCGGGCGCTCACCAGCATCCGGATCTCGATCGTCG
>NZ_BACT01000222.1:0-2669 GCF_000333255.1 Methylobacterium sp. B1
TACGAGTGTTGCAGCACCTAACGGAGCAGCAATGCCGCCGGCAAGTTCGTCTCCTACCTGCGGGTATCAACCGAGATGCAAGGCCGCTCCGGGCTTGGCCTGGAGGCCCAACGGCAAGCGGTGGCAAGCTTCTTGAGGGGTGGACAGGGGGCGGTGCTGGTCGAACTGGTGGAGGTGGAGAGCGGCAGCCGGGACGATCGGCCGGAGCTGCACAAGGCCCTCTCGCTCTGCCGGCTCCACAACGCCACGCTGGTAATCGCGAAGCTCGATCGCCTGTCCCGTGATGCGCACTTCCTTCTCGGTCTTCAGAAAGCCGGTGTCCGGTTCGTCGCTGCCGATATGCCGGAGGCCAACGAGATGGTGGTCGGGATCATGGCCGTGGTCGCCCAGGCCGAACGGTCGATGATCGCTAAGCGCACCCGCGAAGCTCTCGCGGCGAAGCGCGCGTTCTATGCCACCCTGTCCGATGCGGACCGCGCCGCCCTCCAGGCTGCCGGCAAGGCGACGCGCCTGGGCAACCCGGGTAACCTGGGCAAGCGGGACGAAGGCCGCGCCCTGGGACGGGCCCGCCGGACGGAGATCGCCAACCGCCGCGCGATCGACCTCGCCCCGATCATCGCGGACGTGCGGGAGACCGGAGCCACGTCCCTGCGAGAGATCGCGGCGGCATTGAACGCCCGGGGCATCCCCACGGCTCGCGGCGGCCAGTGGTCCGCGGTCCAAGTTCAAAGGGAGATGGCACGTCTGCCAGCATAGACGCGTAAGCCGTGACATAAGCGGTTTGATCGGACTACCAACATGCAACCTCGGCGTGAGTTCGGGGTTGTGGCCATAACGCTACAGCATCGTACGGAGATGGAATTGTCGCCTCTTGGCAAGATCAAGGAGTGGATGGACACGGTCAATCCCGAGGTTGCGACAGAGGTTCACTACATGGTCCTGCTCTACCTAGAGAGGGACAAAAATCACAACGCGGAGGACTATAAAAATAGCTTCGATAATTGGCTGTCTGACGAAGGCGATATTCATACCTATGTGGTCGGCAAGGCTCTGGCGTTTCGGGAAGCTCTAAATTTCTCGCTCAGCAGCAGGTTCGAAGAAGCTGGTTGGGATGAGGCGAAGGGTTACCATCAGGGAATAATAGATAAGTACAAGAATTCGTCGGATCCAAGAGAGGCTAATATGGCGCCGCGATCCGAAACTATCTTAGCTGATATTCCTAGAAGAATTAGAATTTGGACTGAGTTCGGTAAATCCTGGCGCGACTTCTCAGGCGCAGAGCTTACGAACGAAGCTCTGAAGACCTATCAAGAGGGCGAGATGTTCAAGGATATGGACAAAGTCCTGAACCCGGAGCCCGTTACGATCAATTTAACAGGTCGGTCATGAGATACGCTAGCACATCCTACTGACCCTGGCGTCAATGGGATGTGCCCTTCAGCCTCGCTGGGCCGGGTGTAGGATCGAGAGCACCTGGACAGTGCCGGCCGCATCATCGACCCGATACTGGATCTTGTATCGGTAGCCCGGCGAAACCGCCATGCGTACACCCGGCTCATCCTGCGCCCGCCCACTCAGGGGATGATCGCCCAACCGCCCGACCGCGGCACGGATATCCGCCTCCACGTTGGCGGCACCGCCGGGGTTACGGGGCATGAGGTAGTCCGCGATGCCGTTGAGATCATCAAGGGCCGCGCGGGTGTAGACGACCTTCACAACCTGAAGCGGCGAAACGCGGCTTCCACCTCCTCATCGGAGGCGAAGCGGCCTGCCTGCACATCTGCTAGGCCACGCTGTGCCGCGGCGCGCTCTTCGGCAGTCATCGTTGCGGGTGGGCGCCGATCGACCTCGCCGCGGTCCGCCGGGCCCCGGGCCTGCTGCCGTGAGGGGCTGGCGACGAAGCTGGCCGTTGTGCCGGGTGGTGGGCGTCGGGTCATGTGCTTAATGTAGGCGTAAGGCGGCCAGCCGTGAAGCCGGCCGGCAACCCGTGCACCGGGATCTACCGCGAGCGGACCGTGGCGATGCGCCGGCCGCTCTCGCCGTACACCTTGGCGCCGAACGCGGTCCGTTTGATCACGGCCACGCGACGACCGTTGGCGGCGTACACCTTCTCGGCCTTGGGGGATGCGAGCGCGGCGGCCGGCGCCGTGACTGAGGCGATTGTGGCGACAGCGAGTACCGAAAACGTCCTCACCAACGAAGCTCCTGCTTCGGGATTGCGCGGAACTCAGCTTCCCTATCAAGCTCCCGCTTCTTGTAGGCACGGGATTTTTCCATATCACCTATGCAACTCTCTAATGAGCTGTACGCGTGTTCAGCGAGGCTCCACTTAAGGCAGGCCCGCTGATCTTCCTCTTCGACGGCATCCCAGCGTGCCTTCAGCTTGTCATAGGCCTCTTGCTGCTCTTTGAAGCACTGCTGGTACTTCTCCTGCGGAGTGCCAAAGCGCCACTTGTTGCTGACCTGCGAGCGGCAGTGACTATCTGCGTCCACACGAGGTAGTGGCTCCGCGCCGGGCATCCCGCTGAGCAGTGCGAACCCTGCAACGACAGTGAGGGTGAGGGTGGTGGGTCGGTTCATCGGACCACCTATACCCGAATGGCGCGGCGGCGCGGGGCAGCTTTTTGCGGCTTCACATCTGGATGGGCCCGCAGCCTCGATCACGGGGC
>NZ_BACT01000221.1:0-7314 GCF_000333255.1 Methylobacterium sp. B1
GCGCACCGGCATGGTCGGTGCGGGCGTCCTGCGCGAATGCCTGCTCGCCTCCGACGTGACGGAGATCAGGGCGGTCGGACGCACCCCGACCGGACGCGCGCATCCCAAGCTGCACGAGACCGTCGTCCAGGACCTGTTCGATCCCGGACCGACGGCATGGCGGAAGATGACGGGATACGACGCCTGCTTCTTCTGCCTCGGGGTGACGTCCTCCGGCCTGACCGAGGCCGAGTACGTCCGGCTGACCCACGACCTGACGCTGGCCGTGGCGGAGAGGCTGGCCCTGCTCGATCCCGACATGACCTTCGTCTACGTGTCCGGGGCCGGCACTGATGGTGGCGGACGCGGGCGCAGCATGTGGGCGCGTGTGAAGGGACGCACCGAGAACGCGCTGCAGGCGCTGCCGTTCGCGGGGGCCTTCATGTTCCGGCCGGCCGTGATCCTGCCGATGCACGGCGAGCGTTCGAAGACCACGTCCTACCGGCTTCTCTACCGGCTGGCCGGCCCGGTGCTGCATCTGCTGCGCCGCATCGCCCCCGCGCAATTCCTGACGACGGAGGTGATCGGCCGGGCCATGCTCGCCGTCGCGCGCCGCGGCCGGGGCCGCGCGATCCTGGAAGCGCCCGACATTTATCGGGCGGCCAAGGCCGCCGTCCCATCGAACCACGGGTGATCCATGACAGACTCCGTCAGCGCGATTGCCATCCCGTCCTGGAAACGGATCGTGCCGGCGACGTTCGCCGTCCATTCTCCGGCTTCAGCGGAAAGCGGAAGCGGTCTCGAATGATCCTCGCCAGCGGGACGATCTCCGAGCGATGGCAGGTTTCGTCGCCATCGGAGCAACCATGATGCTTTCGGCGCGCGAACCTACGACGAGCCTTGCTACGACGTCTCCAGAGTTAGACCGAGATGATTCAGTGCGGTGGTCCGGAATGGTCGAGGGCGGTGCAACCGAAGAGTAACGACCGGCAGCACTTTCTATCTAAGCCACCGAATATCTTTCCAATTAAGCATTATGGGCTGGACGAGGGTAAAGCGTTCCTCCGTACGGTCGCGCTCACATTTCGCGTGTTTGATCGGCGGTACGAAGAACGTCCGCTTCGGAGAATGCGATTGAATGCCCGCTATGACGAACTTGGGTTGTAAGCGGCCTTCAGCCGAGTGTCTCACACCGTAGCAGTGAAGGTTCAGCGCCGCGTTCCGTTCATCGCGGCATCACTTGCCTCAGGCGAATCTCGCCGCATTGGGAACGCTCGTAGTCAAGCCTCACACCAATGCGATTCGTTTGCAGCGGGGCCAGAAAGCGCTGCATTTTCAGTACCCTTCAATTCCAGCCGTTGGCAAAATTGTCGTGGATCTTCAATGGGCACGGCCAAACTGCCTGGCCTGGCGCGTATGCAACGGAAAGTTTACGGCCCTGCCCGGGACGACAGCCCCTGCGGCGATGTTCGGGCCGCCCGCGCGGCCGTATTCCTTACTAACCGTCCGGACGGTTCGGCCATTTTTGGCCAAATACCTTGTCTCCTGTGTTCTCAACGACTTCGCTGTTCTGTGGACTTGGTCCAGTTCGAACCGAATCGATTTCATCAGCCGCTACAGGTGCTTACCCCACTTAAAAAGTTTGGCCATCTTTGGCCAAGCCCTCGGCCATTTTTGGCCAAAAATCTCAACCGGTGATGGACGCATCCGAGCACCCGGCTTTCAGGTCGAAACGATCCGACTGAGAGATCATGCTCTTGGATGGCAAAGATCAAAATAAGATTGCCCCGGCACAGCTTGGCACGAACTCTGCCATGTGCTTCCCGCGAAGCCGGAACACAGCGCAGACAACCGGACCTCATCGGGCCGGACCTGCGGATCGACCGCCGCCGGCCTCGGATCATCGGGGAAGACCATGCCGACACCCGCCTATATCTCGATCGAGGGTTCCACCCAGGGCAACATCACCCAGGGCGCCTTCACCGAAGCCTCCGTGGGCAACATCTGGCAGGAGGGCCACGAGAACGAGATCCTCGTCCAGGCCATCGAGCACCGCGTCACCATCCCGCGCGACCCCCAGTCCGGCCAGCCCTCGGGCCAGCGCGTCCACCTGCCGTTCAAGTTCACCGCCCCGCTGAACAAGGCCACGCCGCTGCTCTACAACGCCCTGACCTCGGGCGAGATGCTGACCAAGGTCGAGGTCAAGTGGTTCCGCACCAGCTCGGCCGGCAAGCAGGAGCACTTCTTCACCACCCGCCTGGTCGACGCGACCATCATCGACATCGACGCCCAGCTGCCGCACTGCCAGGACGCGCGCAATGCCGACTTCACCCAGCTGATCGCCGTGTCGCTGTCCTACCGCCGGATCGAGTGGGAGCACACGGTGGCCAGCACGTCGGGCGCCGACGACTGGCGCAAGCCCAAGGCCTGAGCCGGATGGCCTGAGCGGCGGGGGACGAGCGGATGCGCGCCTCGGGCGCGTCACGCGCCGGACGGCCCGGCGTCCCGCGGGACGAGGCGCGCCCGGACGCGGGTGTCCCGGACGAGCCCGTCCAGGACGAATCCCCGCCGAGGCCGATCCCGGCCCGGATGGTCCGGCCGCCCGCCCGGCTGCCGGGGCGGTGGCCGGGCGGGCGCGACCACGCCCGCGACCTCGCGCTGGTGCCGGCCGCCTCGGTCATCGCCCTGGCGATCCGGGTGTTCTCCGCCGACCCGGCCGAGTGGATCCTCGACCTGCCCGAAGCGGAGGCCGTGGCGTTCTGCGCCGTGCCGGACGGGCGCGACGGGATGCCGATCCTCCTGGCCCTGATCACGCTCGGCCCGGTGCTCGGCCTGATCGGTCTGGCCGCCTTCGGGCGTCCGCACTCCTGGCTCGGCCTGGTCCTGGGCGCGGGGCTCGCCGCCTTCTGGCTGCAGCGCTTCGTCCTCCACGTCCCGGCCTGCCCCCCTTGAGCCGCCCGACCACGCCGGACCGACCACCTCCGCCCCCTTCGAGGCCCCCGATGATCGCCCTGCCCGCCGAGATCACCCAGCCGCTGAGCGATCTCGACCGCGACTTCACCCTCGCGTTCACCGCAGACGGCCTGCCGGGCGCCGATCTGGCGGTCACGGGCTTCCGCCTGGACGAGGCGATCTCGAGCCTGTTCCGGGCCGAGATCGCCCTGGCCTCGCCCGACCCGGGCCTCGACCTGACCGCGCTGCTCGACAAGCCGGCCCGGCTCACCGTGCTCGACCGCTACGGCCCGCCCCGCCACGTCCACGGCGTGCTCGCCCTGGCCGAGCGCGGCGACACCGGCGCGCACCACACGGCCTACCGCGTCCTGCTCATGCCGGCGCTGCACCGCCTGCGCTTCGGCGCGGATTGCCGGATCTTCCAGACGAAGAGCGTGCCCGAGATCGTCGAGGCGGTGCTCAAGGACAACGGCGTCACCGCCTACCGCTTCGCGCTGACCGAACAGCATCCCGCGCGCGAGTACTGCGTGCAGTACCGGGAGACGCACCTCGCCTTCATCGAGCGGCTGATGGCCGAGGAGGGCATCGCCTACCACTTCGAGCATGCCGAGGGCGCCCACACCCTGGTGCTCACCGACGCGACCAAGCTCGCCCCGGACGCGCCGGGCGCGGAGGCGATCGAGTACAACGCGCTGCCCGGCGGCACGGTGAAGGGGCCGCATGTCGGCCGGTTCACGTGGCGCGAGCTGGTGGCGCCCTCGGACGTGGTCCAGCGCGACCACTTCTTCCGCAATCCCGTGCACGACTTCGAGGCGCGGGCGCAGGCGTCCGCGCTGAACGGGCTGACGCGCAAGCTGGAGATGTACGACTACCCCGGCCGCTACAAGGCGGACGCGGTCGGCCGGGCGTTCACGCGCTACCGGCTTGAGGGTCTTCGCGACGAGGCCAGCCACGGCGAGGGGGCGGGGCGGTGCGCGCGGCTGCTGCCCGGGCACCGGTTCGCACTGACCGGGCATCCCGACCCGGCGCTGAACCGGCGGTTCCTGGTGGTGGCGGCGAGCCACGCCGGCAGCCAGCCGGGGGCGGTCGAGGGCGATGCCGGGGACGGGGGCGCGTACCTGACCACGTCGTTCCGGGTGATCCGGCACGACACGCCGTATCGGCCTGACGCTCCGGGCAAGCCGCGGGTCGAGGGCCCGCAGATGGCGATCGTGACCGGTCCGGCGGGCGAGGAGATCCACTGCGACGCGTTCGGCCGGGTGAAGGTGCGCTTCCCCTGGGACCGGTCGGGGCGGGCCGACGACACGGCCTCGTGCTGGATCCGGGTGAGCCAGGGCTGGGCGGGGGCGAGCTGGGGCCAGATCGCGCTGCCGCGGATCGGCCAGCACGTGATCGTGGACTTCCTGGAGGGCGATCCCGACCAGCCGATCATCACGGGCCGGGCCTACAACGCGCGCGAGCCGGTGCCGTACCCGCTGCCGGCCAACAAGACGCGGATGACGATCAAGTCGAAGACGCACAAGGGCGAGGGGTTCAACGAGCTGGCATTCGAGGATGAAAATGGACGTGAGCAGGTCCATATTCAAGCTCAGAGAGATATGTCGACACATGTAAAAAACTCCAAATCGACTGTTGTGTTTAATAATTATTTTGAAATGACAGGGATAAGTCGACAATCTTTTATTGGTATAGATTATCATGTAACCGTCGGAGGAACATTCAATCAGATTGTTGGTGCAACAGCATCATTCGAGGTAGGGGCTAGCTTTTCAGTCCATGCTGGAACTTTTGTCCATCTACAATCGTCAGTGTCCGTCGTCAGATGATTTGAGACGACTTGAGGCGCTCAGGAACGGAGGCTCTGGTCCTTCTGGGTTGAGAGGTTAGGCAGCCTGCGCGTGGTGGCGCAAGCGGCGATCGATGAGGGTCTGGCGCTTGATCCGCGCCCGCTCCTGCAGGATGGCCTCGCCGCGGCCGAAGTAGACGTCGGCGGGAGTGAGGTTGTCCAGGCTCTCGTGAGCCCGAGCGTGGTTGTAATGCTCGACGAAGGCGGCAACCCGCGCCTCCAGTTCGCCGGGCAGGTAGGCGTGTTCGAGCAGGATGCGGTTCTTGAGCGTCTGGTGCCAGCGCTCGATCTTGCCCTGCGTTTGAGGATGGCGGGGCGCGCCGCGGATATGGGTCATGCCCCGGCTGCCGAGCCAGTCGGCCAGATCACCCGCGACGTAGCTCGGCCCGTTGTCGGAGAGCAGCCGCGGCCGATGCGCCACCTGCACATGATCGAGCCCGGCCGCCGCCAGCGCGAGGTCGAGCGTGGCGGTGACGTCGCCGACCTGCATCGTCGCGCACAGCTTCCACGCCACGATGTAGCGCGAGAAGTCATCAAGCACCGTCGAGAGGTAGTACCAGCCCCAGCCAACCACCTTCAGGTAGGTGAAGTCCGTCTGCCAAAGCTGGTTTGGCGCGGTGGTCTTGTCGCGGAACTCGTTGGCGGCTTTGATCACGATGTAGGCCGGGCTGGTGATCAGGTCCTGAGCTTTGAGCAGACGGTAGACGGTCGCCTCGGAGACGAAGTAGCGCCGCTCGTCGGTGAAGCGCACCGCCAGCTCGCGCGGGCTGAGTTCCGGCTCCTCCAGCGCGAGAGCGACGATCTGATCGCGAACCTCGGCCGGGCAACCGGTTCCAGACCCGGCTGGGTCGGGACGGGCGATCCGCCAATGCCTCGAGGCCGCCACGCTGGAAAGCGTCGTACCACCGCTAGAACGTCGCCCGGGTGACGCCGAGCTTGTCCAGGGTGGCGCGCACCGGCAGATGGGATTGCTCGACCAGCCGGATGATCTCCAGCTTCTCAGAGGCCGGGTACCTCATGCCTCGTCGCCCCCAGCCCCGGTCAGACTTTTTTTCAGCAGGCGGTTTTCCAGGACGAGATCGGCTACGACCTCCTTCAGCGCACCCGCCTCGCGACGCAGGTCCTGGACCTCGTCGGCGGTCGCGGCACGGGCCGTGTCGCCGGCCAGCCGCTTCTTGCCGGCTTCCAGGAACTCCTTGGACCAGCCATAGTACATCGAGCTGGCGATGCCTTCGCGCCGGCACAGCTCGGCGATGCTGTCCTCACCGCGCAGCCCTTCCAGCACGATGCGGATCTTCTCCTCGGCCGAGAACTGCCGGCGCGTGGCGCGGCGGATGTCCTTGATCACGGCTTCTGCCGGCTGCCGCGCCGGCCCGGACGTCTGTTTCATCTTCGCTCCTGGGGGCTACGATGAACCAGCCATCCTCCGTTCGTGAAGACCCTCAATTTGTCTCAGGAGTGCTGACGGCGGACAGCCGCACACCATCTACAGCGAAGACGATTACATCGCTGTGCCGCGCCCGAGCGGCTACCGCAGCCTGCACCTGAAGCTGGAGTACAAGCCGGCCAACCGGTTCGAGGAGGTCTGCGACCGCTGCCGCGTCGAGCTTCAGATCCGCACCCGGCGGCAGCATGGTTGGGCTACCGCCGTGGAGGCGGTTGGGCTCTTCCGGGGTGAAGCCTTGAAGAGCGGCCAGGGTGATCCGGACTGGCTGCGCTTGTTCCTGCTGATGGCGTCCGAGACCGCACGCATCGAGGGGCGTCCGGAGGTTCCTGGCGCACCGGAGCACGCCGATCGGGTCCGGGAGCTACGGGATCTGAACAGACGCCTGAACGCGGCCTCGTTCCTCGACGGCATCAGTCAGGCCGTCGATTACACAAAGCGATACGTCCGGGCTCCGGGCAGTGAGGTGTACCTGATCCGCTTCGACATGAAGACCCACGAAGTCAGCCTCGCGGGGTACAGCAGCTCCGCCGCCGGCTCGCGGGCGTATCACGCTATGGAAAGGGACGGAGACCAGTTCGATGCAGTGCTGGTCACCACCGACAGCGTGAACAACCTCGTCCAGGCATTCCCGAACTACTTCGGTGACACGAAGATGTTCGCGAAGACGCTGCGGCAAGTTATCAAGGGCAGGGACGTGCCCGAATTCGTGCTACCGGATCAGGAGACCGTGCGGCCGGCACCTCGTGCCCCTGCTGACATGTCGTGGCTGCGGAGATCGAGCCGGCAGCGATCCGTTTGAGGAGCCGCTGAACCTCGCGAGTGTTCCAAGCCCCCCCACGGGCAGTTGGCACCTCGCGTGCGGCCAACTCGGCGCACAGTGCCCGGACGGTGGTGAACCCCTCCGCCCGTAGCCCCTCGATCACGGGTGCCAACTCGGCCGCTCTCGCGTTCGCCTTGTCCCGGACGACAGCTCCGGCACGCTCCGGGTTGCCCCTGGGCAGCGCCGGCGGTCTCCAGCCCGGTGGCGGGGCTGTCCCCGTACGGGGTTGATCCAGGAGAGCCCGCACCTCTGCCGTCATTGCCTTGCTCA
>NZ_BACT01000220.1:0-7129 GCF_000333255.1 Methylobacterium sp. B1
TTCCTGGTTCTGCCGTTGGCGACCTGGATCAGCAACCGCGTCGGTCGGATGCGCGAGGAGACCACCTACGCGCAGCAGGAGCGGATCGCCGAGATGACCGCGGCGGTGCAGGAGTCCCTGTCGGTCTCGGGCATCGTCCTCGCCCGCACGATGGGGCGCACGCCGCACCTGGCGCAGCGTTTCGCGCGGGCCTCGCGCGAGGTGGCGACCCTGGAGGTCCGCTCGCACACCGCGGGCCAGTGGCAGTGGTCGGTCATCGATCTCGTTCTGCAGGCCCTGCCGGCCCTGACCCTGTTCCTCGGCGGCTGGATGATGAACGCCGGGACGGCCATGACGGTCGGCACGCTCGTCGCCATGATCGCGCTGCAGGAGCAGATGCTGTTCCCGCTGGAGGAGGTGCTGCGCACGGGCGTCGAGGTCCGGAAGACGCGGGCGCTGTTCGCGCGCATCTTCGAGTACCTCGACAAGCCGGCCGGGATCACCGAGCGGCCCGATCCCGTCATCCTCGAACCCGCGCAGGTCACCGGCCACGTGCGCCTCGACGGCGTGACGTTTTCCTACGACCGGTCGGGACCCGCCACGCTCCGCGGCGTCACGGTGGACATCCCTGCCGGTTCGCACACCGCCATCGTCGGCGCGACCGGCTCGGGCAAGTCGACCCTCGGCTATCTCCTGGCACGCCTCTACGACGTCGACGCGGGCGCCGTGCTCTATGACGGCGTCGACGTGCGTGACCTGAGCGCGCGTTCGCTCTCCGACATCCTCGGTGTGGTGACGCAGGACCCGTTCCTCCTCCATGCCAGCGTCGCGGAGAACCTGCTATTCGCCCGGCCCGAGGCGACGGTGGCCGAGATGGTCGAGGCGGCGCGCATCGCCCAACTGCACGACCTGATCGCGGCGCTCCCCGACGGGTACGACACCGCCGTGGGCGAGCGGGGTCACCGCCTCTCGCTGGCCCGGACGATCCTGCGCGACCCGCGCCTGCTGCTGCTCGACGAGGCGACCAGCGCCCTCGACACGGCGACGGAACGGGCGATGGTCGAGGCCCTCGCCCGCCCGGCCAAGCCCCGTACGACCATCACCATCGCCCACCGCCTCTCGACCGTGCGCCGCGCCGACCAGATCGTCGTGCTCGACCGGGGGACGGTGGTCGAGTGCGGGACGCACGAAGCCCTGCTCGCCCGCGACGGCGCCTACGCGCGCCTCGTGCGCAAGGCGGCCTGACGGACTCGACCCACGGACGGATTCCATGTCTCCGAGCACACACATGCGGCGGATGCCGGCCCTCGCCCTCGCGGTCGCCCTCATCCTGCAAGGCTGCAAGCCGGCGGCGGACGGCCAGGCGGCAGGCGGTTCCGGAATCGCGGGTCCGGCCCCCGATGTCTCGACCGTCACGGCCGAGGCGGCGACGGTGCCGCGCACCCTCGACCTGCCGGGGCGCCTGGCCTCGACGCGGGTCGCCGAGGTCAGGGCTCAGGTTGCCGGCATCATCCAGGAGCGCGCCTTCGAGGAAGGCAGCCTCGTCAGGAAGGGCGACGTCCTGTTCCGCATCGACCCCGCCGTGTACCGGGCCGAGGTCGATGCCAAGTCCGCCGCCCTCGACCGGGCCGAGGCCACGCGGGTGCAGGCACTGCGGCAATCGGAGCGCACCGAGACGCTGCTGGAGCGCCAGGCGGCCAGCACCGCCCAGCACGACATCACCACCGCCGCCCTGCGGCAGGCCGAGGCCGACGTCGCGAGCGCGAAGGCGCAACTCGCCCGGGCCCGGATCGACCTCGACTACGCGACCGTCCGCGCGCCCATCGCCGGCCGCATCGGCCGGGCCATGGTCACGGAGGGCGCCCTCGTGGGCCAGGGCGAAGCGACGAAGCTCGCGCTGATCCAGCAGGTCGACCCGATCTTCGCCGACTTCAACGCTTCCGCCGCCGACGCCGGGCGGCTCGCCGGCCTCGGTCCGGGACAGCGGGAGACGAAGGTACGCCTGGTCCTGCCGGACGGCTCGCTCCACCCCGACGCCGGGCGTCTGCTGTTCACGGATGTGAGCGTCGACCCCGGCACCGGGCAGGTCTCGCTGCGGGCGAGCTTCCCCAACCCGAAGGTCGCCCTGCTGCCGGGCACCTACGTCCGCGTCCGCGTCGCGCAGGGGGAATTGCCGGGCGCGGTCATCGTCCCGGCCCAGGGCATCCAGCGCAGCAGCGCCGGCGTCGCGCAGGTCTACGTCGTCGGTGAGGACAGGACGGCCGCCCTGCGCCCCGTCAGGGCGGGGGCGCTGACGGACTCCGGCTGGATCGTCGAGGAGGGCCTCGGGGCCGGGGACACCGTCGTGGTCGAGGGCTTTCAGAGGCTGCAGCCCGGCATGGCGGTGAACCCCATGCCTTGGCAGACCGCCCGGACGGCCGCCGCCACCAAGCCCTGACGTCGCCGGGATCGAACCGACATGAGCCGCTTCTTCATCGCGCGCCCGATCTTCGCCTGGGCGATCTCCATCTTCATCATGCTGGTGGGCGCGATCTCCATCGCCTCCCTGCCGGTCTCGCAATACCCGGACGTGGCCCCGGTCACGATCCAGGTGACCGCGACCTACCCGGGCGCCCCGCCCGATCGGCTCTACGACGGCGTCACCCGCATCATCGAGGAGGAGCTCAACGGCATCCCGGGGCTGATGTATTTCGAGAGCACCAGCGACACCTCCGGCATGGCGCAGATCACGGCCTCCTTCGCGCCGGGCTCGGACCCGTCGAAGGCCACCGTGGCGGTGCAGAACCGCATCAAGCGCATCGAGGCGCGCCTGCCCCGGGCGGTGACCCAGCAGGGCGTCACCGTCGAGGAGGCCAGCACCAGCTTCCTCCAGTTCGTCACCGTCTCCTCCAAGGACGGTTCCCTCAGCGAGACCGACCTCGGCGACATCGCCGCCCGCCGCCTGCTCGGCGAGTTGCGGCGGGTGCCGGGCGTCGGCCGCGCCACCCTGTTCTCGTCCGAGAAGGCGCTGCGGATCTGGATCGACCCGGTCAAGCTCGTCGGGTTCGGGATGACGCCAAGTGACGTGACGGCCGCCGTCGGCGCGCAGAACGCGCAGGTCGCCTCCGGCATCGTTGGCGCGCAGCCGGCGACGCCGGACCAGCGCATCGCCGCCAACGTGCTGGTGAAGGGGCAACTCACCACGCCCGCCGAGTTCGGGGAGATCGTGCTGCGCGCCAACCCCGACGGCTCGCTCGTGCGCCTGCGCGACGTGGCCGAGGTCGAACTCGGCGGCCAGTCCTACGCGATGCAGACCCGCCTCGACGGGCGACCCGCCGCCGGCATCGGCATTCAGCTCGCCCCGGGCGCCAACGCGCTCGCCGCCGCCAACGGCGTGCGGGCAAAGCTCGCCCAGCTGCAGCGGACCCTTCCGGTAAACGTGCGGGTGACGGTGCCCTACGACACCACGCCGTTTGTCGAGGCGTCGATCAGGAAGGTGCTGGTGACGCTCGCCGAGGCGATGGCGCTCGTCTTCGCCGTGATGTTCCTGTTCCTGCAGAACGTCCGCTACACGCTCATCCCGACCATCGTCGTGCCGGTGGCGTTGCTCGGCACCTGCGGCGTGCTGCTCGTCGCCGGTTTCTCGATCAACGTGCTGACCATGTTCGGCATGGTGCTGGCCATCGGCATCCTCGTCGACGACGCCATCGTCGTGGTCGAGAACGTCGAGCGCATCATGGCCGAGGAGGGACTGCCGCCGCGGGAGGCGACCCGGAAAGCCATGGGCCAGATCACCGGCGCCATCGTCGGCATCACCGCGGTTCTGATCGCCGTCTTCGTGCCGCTCGCCTTCTTCCCGGGCTCGGTCGGGGTCATCTACCGGCAGTTCGCCGTGAGCATGGCGACCTCCATCGCCTTCTCGGCCTTCCTGGCCCTGTCCCTGACACCCGCCCTCTGCGCCACGCTGCTGAAGCCCGTCGAGAAGGGTCACGGCCACGACAAGCGCGGCTTCTTCGGCTGGTTCGACCGCCGCTTCCGCTCCGGCACGGAAGCCTATCGGTCGGGTGTGGCTAGCGTGCTGCGCCGGCCCGTGCGGGCGCTGCTCGTCTACGCCCTCCTCGTCGCCGCCCTCGGTTGGGGCTACCTGCGCATGCCGGGAAGCTTCCTGCCCATCGAGGACCAGGGCTACGTCATCGTCGACGCGCAGACGCCGCCGGAATCGGCCACCGGCCGCACCCTCGACGTGGCCAAGCGGATCGAGGAGCACTTCGCCAAAGAGCCCGGCATCGACAGCCAGACGCTGCTTCTCGGATTCGGCTTCTCGGGCCAGGGACAGAACGCGGCCCTCAACTTCGTCGGACTGAAGCCATGGGGCGAGCGCGGGCCGGACGACGGCGCCGACGCCATCACGGCCCGCGCCAACGCCGCCCTCGGCGGCCTGCCCGACGCCATCGCCATGTCGCTGTCGCCGCCGGCCATCGACTCGCTGGGCAATTCCAGCGGCTTCGCCTTCCGCCTCCAGGACAAGGGCCAGCAGGGTCATGCGGCGCTGGCGGCCGCGCGCGACCAGTTGCTGAAGGCGGCGAGCCGGAGCCCGATCCTGCAGGGCGTCTACGTCGAGGGCCTGCCGACCGCACCGCAGATCGAGCTCATCCTCGACCGGCAGAAGGCCAACGCGCTCGGCGTGACCTTCGCCGACATCAACGACGCGCTCTCGACGAGCCTCGGCTCGGCCTACGTCAACGACTTCCCGAACCAGGCGCGCATGCAGCGGGTCATCGTCCAGGCCGAGGCGTCCCGGCGCATGAAGGCGGAGGACCTGCTCGACCTGAACGTCCGCAACGCCAAGGGGCAGATGGTGCCGCTGCAATCCTTCGCCCGGGTGGAGTGGACGATGGGACCGTCGCAGGTCGTGGGCTTCAACGGCTACCCGAGCATCAAGATCTCCGGCAGTGCCGCGCCGGGCTACGCCAGTGGCGATGCGATGGCCGAGATGGAACGCCTCGCCGGGCAACTCCCGCCGGGGTTCGACTTCGCCTGGACCGGGCAGTCGCTGCAGGAGAAGCTATCGGGGTCCCAGGCCATCTACCTGCTCGCGCTGGCCCTGGTCTGCGTCTTCCTCTGCCTCGCCGCACTCTACGAGAGCTGGTCGATCCCCCTGGCCGTGCTGCTCGTGGTACCGACCGGCGTGGTCGGTGCGGTCTTCGCGATGCTCATGCGCGACATGCCGAACGACGTCTACTTCAAGGTCGGCCTGATCACGGTGATCGGCCTGACCGCGAAGAACGCGATCCTCATTATCGAGGTGGCCAAGGATCTCGTGGCGAGAGGCGTATCGGTGAAGGAGGCGGCGCTGGAGGCGTGCCAGCTGCGCTTCCGCCCATCGTGATGACCTCGTTTGCCTTCATTCTCGGCGTCGTGCCGCTCGCCGTGGCGACCGGGGCCAGCATGAACAGCCAGCGGGCTATCGGGACGGGCGTGCTCGGCGGCATGGTCACGGCGACCGTGCTGGCGGTCTTCGTCACGCCGCTCTTCTACGTCCTGATCGGGCGGGCATTCGGATCTCGGGCAGCCGGCCGACGGCAGGTCGATCCCGCCCGGCCAGTCGCACCCGGGCGGCGCGGCATCCCCGTGCCCTGAGGATGATCAATCGGGATCGGGCCCCCCGCGCAATGAGGCGCTGTCCGGCACCGTGACCTCCACCTATCGTGCCGTCTGCTTCGGGGCTGTGATTTGACGATTGGAGTGTCCGGTATGGGTGCATATGCGCCCGGCTGTTTTGGAGCCCCTCGATGCCGAAGCCGAGGGGCCGAACGCTCAAATCTCAGTACCTTCAGCTAGGGTCAGAGCATCCTCGACGTCGACATCGAGGTACCTGACCTGGCTCTCGATCTTGATATGGCCGAGCAGGATCTGGACGGCACGCAGGTTGACGATCCGCTCGTAGATCAATGACGCCTTCGTGCGGCTGCGGCGTGGGGACCGACAGCTGAAATTGGAGCGCGACATCCTCTTGCTCTCGCGCGCGACGGTCTGGTTTGCGCAGGAGACCGGAGTTCTGCCGTGGGGGTCTTCTGGTTCATGAGCGCGAACCAGGCCGATTTTCCGGTCGCCGCCATGGCACGCGTCCTTGGCGTGTCGAAGGGCGGGTACGACGCCTGGGTAGGGCGAAAGCCATCGGCGCGGGCGATTGCCGTCGCCGCACTGCTGAAGCGTATCCGCACCGTCCATCTCCGCGCGCGCCAAGCTAGGGCGCGCCGCACATCCAGGCCGACCTGCGCGAGCAGGGCGAGCGGCATTCTCGGAAGCGCATCGCTCGGCCGATGCGCGAGGCCAGCCTCGTCGGCGCCAGCCATCGGGGCGGCGGTCCGTCACGAACCGGCGCGATCAGGAGGCNCNNCCCCCCCCANACCCTNTCNACCNCAATTCCCTNNCCNANNCCCCNAACCCNCTNCNNNTNNCCNACATCNCCTACNTACCNACCNCNNCCNNCTTCCTCTACCNCNCCNTNATNCTNAATNCCTTCACCCNNCNNATCNTTNNCTNNNCAATNNCCAACCACCTNCNCTCNNANTTNNNCCTCNACNCNCTNNANATNNCCATCACTCANCCCCNNCCNCNTNACNCCANCNCCCNCACNATCNTNCNATTNATCNTNCCNNTCNCTCCCANAACNANNACNCNNCNCCNCTCCACNCTTNACNACCNATCCNTNNTCATNANCCNTTCNTCCCNANNCTTCNCCNTCCTNCCNCNACNNCNACTTCTNCNATNCCCCNTCCANCATTNNAANCNNTNCTTCAACNCNNTCNNCAAANNAATCCNCNATCATCTNNACNNCCANCCNNNCCNAANCNCNAANCCCNNAATNCNATCNCCNNCCNNTCCTCCCACNNNCNNTCTNNNCNCTCANNCCANCACNCNCNNNCTNCCNNACCTCTCACCCCCNNCNNACCNNACCCTTCNTTCCTTNNCNCCCCNAACCTTCTNNANCCATCCCCANNCNNACNCTCATCNNTCTCNCCAANCTTTNCTAATATAATCCATCANCNNCTTCNTCANATATNACANCACCNTNCNNTCACCNNTCTTANNAAANNCNTCCTTTTTAAGGCCGGGCACGAGCCGGATCTCGCCCAGACGCGCGCTCACGGATCGGAGACCCGGATAC
>NZ_BACT01000219.1:0-9024 GCF_000333255.1 Methylobacterium sp. B1
GCGTCCCGTGCTGGCCCGCCACGGTGCGCCATGGACGCTGTTCGTCACCAGCGGCTTCGCCGATCAGGCCGGCCGGCTCTGGTGGATCGAGCTGGAGCACGCGATCGCGCGCCTCGATCGCGTGCGGATCGACATCGGGTCCCGCAGCGTGGACTTGCCGGCCCGCAGCCCGCAGGAGAAGGCTCTGGCCTTCGAAGTCGTTTACCGGGACCTGCGCCGCGGCCGCGAGGCCGACCTTCTCGACCGGATCGCCGAGCTCTGCCGACAGGCCGGCTTCCCGCCCGGACGGATCGCCTCCGAACTGTGCCTGTCCTGGGCGGAGCTGCGCGACCTCGCCGCCGACCCCGCCGTCACCATCGGCGCGCATACGGTGAGCCACCCGATGCTGGCCAAGCACGACGCCGCCTTCGCCGCCCACGAGATCGCTGAGGGACGCGCACGGATCGAGGCGGAACTCGGACGGACGGTCCGGCACCTGTCCTATCCGGTGGGAGACCCGACCTCCGCCGGACCGCGGGAATTCGCCCTGGCGCGGGAGATGGGCTTTGCGACGGCGGTGACCACGCGGCCCGGTCACCTGTTCGCCGAGCATGCCGCGCACCTTCAGGCCCTGCCCCGGGTCTCGGTGAACGGCTGCCACCAGACGGGTGCGGCGCTCGCCGGACTTCTCTCCGGTGTTCCGTTCCTGGCGTGGAATCGCGGGCGGCGCGTCAACGTCGCCTGAAGCGGCGTCGCGGTTCGAACCGGCCCCTGACGACGCCGGACGAGTTCATCGAGCCGGGTGCCGGGACCGGATCGCGGACGCGGTCAGCGGAATAGAGCGTCGAACAGGTTCTGCGGCTGATGCGGCGGCGGCGGAGCCGGTGCCGGACCCTCGTTCGACGGGAAGAACTTGCGCGAGGGCTTCTGGCGCGGCTGGACGGGCACGCCGCGCGGCGCCTCCACGTCCACCTGCCCGGCCGCATTGAGCTGCTGCGCGGTCTTCGTGGGGTCCTTGCCCGGGCGCTTCGCCTTCTCGGGCTTGGCCGCGACGGTCGGGACGTCTTCCTGCTCCTTGGCTTCGGCGATCACATCGCTGCCGCCTTTGCAGTCGACCAGCCACACGTCGTAGATCGGATGCTCGATCGCGTGCAGCCCGGGGCTCGACGCGAACATCCAGCCGGTGAAGATGCGGCGGTACTTGTTGTCGAGGGTCACCTCGTCGACCTCGAGGAAGGCCGTGGTCTTGGCGCTCTCGGTGGGCGGACGCGTGTAGCAGACCCGCGGGGTGAGCTGCAGCGCGCCGAACTGCACGGTCTCGTCGACCGCCACCTCGAAATTGACGATCCGGCCGGTGATCTTGTCGAGGCCGGAGAAGACCGCGGTCGGGTTCTTGATCTTGTCGGCGGCGGCAGGGCTGGCGCAGATGGCGAGCGCCAGGCTCGGGGCGAGCGCGCGGCGTGCGAAGGCGGTGATGCGGCTCAAGGCTCGGACCCCTAGACGAGGGTGGCCGGCCGCGCCAACGATTGCGCGGCGGACGATCGGGATTGGCCCGTCATGAACACCGGAACGGTGGCGGCAAAAGGGCGCCGGGTCCGCGGGAGACCGGGGATCTACTCGCCCGGCGACCAGGAGACGTAGTCGCCGGTGGCCGCCGGCCGCTGGCCCCAGGAGAGCTGCGAACCCGCCGGCCGGTACGCGTTGGCCGTGCCGGTCTGGTTCTCGATATGCGGCTTCTGCCACGCCTTCGGCTCGTAGTTCTCCTCGCTCGGGGCGAAATCGACATTGTGGCAGAGCCAGCCACGCCAGCCGGGGGGGACCTTCGAGGCGTCGGCATAGCCGTTGTAGACGACCCAGCGGCGCTCCGAACCGACCGAGCGGTCGATCAGCGCGCCTTCCGCCTTGTAGTACTTGTTCCCGAACTCGTCCTCGCCGACGAAAATGCCGGTGCGGGCGGTCTGGAGCGCCAGGGAGACGGTCTGGCCGTTCCACCATGTGAAGACGCGCAGCAAAGTGTCCTTCAGCGCCATCGCCGGTCCCGAGATCGTGCCGCGCCGCGGGGGCGCTTCTCGGCGTCGTTATGGTGACCGCGCGCCCGCGAGTCCAGCCGCGAGACGGAAGTGTCGCTGCGCGGCAACGCTCAAGGCGGGCTTTCCGCTCCCCGTTTCGGCCGGGCGCCCACCGCTCTCTCGACGGTTGTGAATCTAAAATTTTCCCGATCCGATTCCGGAAAGCGGGAAGGACACTTATCCGGGCCCGGGACGATATCCACAGGCTTTTGCGAGCCGGCACAACATCTAGCGGGGAACAAGGCCGCCGAACACCACTTGTTGACGTGAGAGTGAAGGCGGCGGTATTCTCCCGGCATCGGTCGCGACCTTGGAGTGGCGCGTTGAGCAGGGGCGACCGTTCCTAGATTTCGTTCGCGACACCGGGTGACGACCCTTCGCCGGGCGTGTTCGGCCGCGAATCCCAATATCGGGCATAGACCCCGCGTCGCGCGGGGCCGGGGCCGTCGTGTCCCGTCGGAAGAGGTGTGTTTCATGCGGTTCGAGCGTCGCTACACAACGGCCGGACAATCGCCCTACGCCGGGATCCCCTTCCGCAAGGCCCTGAGCGAGATCCGCAATCCGGACGGGTCGATTGTGTTCCGCCTCGACGGCATCGACGTGCCGGAGAGCTGGAGCCAGGTGGCGAGCGACGTCCTCGCGCAGAAGTATTTCCGCAAGGCGGGTGTGCCGGCCCGCCTCCGCAAGGTCGAGGAGAACGCGGTTCCCTCGTTCCTCTGGCGCTCGGTGCCCGACGAGGCGGCGCTGGCGGAACTGCCGGAGGACGAGCGCTTCGTTTCGGAATCCTCCGCCACGCAGGTCTTCGACCGGCTCGCCGGTTGCTGGACCTACTGGGGCTGGAAGGGCGGCTATTTCTCGTCGGAGGCGGACGCGTCCGCCTTCATGGACGAACTGCGCTTCATGCTCGCCCGCCAGATGGTGGCGCCGAACTCGCCGCAATGGTTCAACACCGGCCTGCATTGGGCCTACGGCATCGATGGCCCGAGCCAGGGACACTATTACTGCGACCCGCAGACCGGCGTGCTGACCAAGTCGGCCACGGCCTACGAGCACCCGCAGCCTCATGCCTGCTTCATCCAGTCGGTCCAGGACGACCTCGTCAACGAGGGCGGCATCATGGACCTGTGGGTGCGTGAGGCGCGCCTGTTCAAGTACGGTTCGGGCACCGGCTCGAACTTCTCGCAGCTGCGCGCCGAGAACGAGAAGCTCGGCGGCGGCGGCAAGTCGTCGGGCCTGATGAGCTTCCTCAAGATCGGCGACCGGGCGGCCGGCGCGATCAAGTCGGGCGGCACCACCCGGCGTGCCGCCAAGATGGTGATCGTCGATATCGACCACCCGGATATCGAGGCCTTCATCGACTGGAAGGTGAAGGAGGAGCAGAAGGTCGCCGCCCTGGTGACCGGCTCGAAGGTCGTCTCCAAGCACCTGACCCTGGTGATGAAGGCCTGCACCCAGTGCGAGGCGGAAGGCGACGCCTGCTTCGACGCCGAGCGCAACCCGGCCCTCAAGCGCGAGATCAAGGCTGCCCGGCGGGCGTCCGTGCCGGACGCATACATCAAGCGCGTGGTGCAGTTCGCCCGTCAGGGCTTCACCAAGATCGACTTCCCCGTCTACGACACCGACTGGGATTCCGAGGCCTACCTGACGGTGGCCGGCCAGAACTCCAACAACTCGGTCTCCCTGACCGACGGCTTCCTGCGCGCCGTCGAGGCGGACGCGGACTGGAACCTCACGGCCCGCACCACCGGCAAGGTCACCAAGACCCTGAAGGCGCGTGAGCTGTGGGAGCGGATCGGCGAGGCCGCCTGGGCGTCGGCGGATCCGGGCCTGCACTTCAACACCACGATGAACGACTGGCACACCTGCCCGGCGGGTGGGCGGATCCGGGCCTCGAACCCGTGCTCCGAGTACATGTTCCTCGACGACACCGCCTGCAATCTCGCCTCGGCGAACCTGCTGACGATGTACGACCGGGAGACCAAGCGCTTCGACGTGGAGGCGTTCGAGCACCTCAACCGCCTCTGGACGGTGGTGCTCGAGATCTCCGTGATGATGGCGCAGTTCCCATCCAAGGAGATCGCGGAACTCTCCTTCCGGTACCGGACGCTGGGTCTCGGCTACGCCAATATCGGCGGCCTGCTGATGACCATGGGCCTGCCCTACGATTCCGATGCGGGCCGGGCACTGGCCGGCGCGCTTACCGCGATCATGACCGGTGTCGCCTACGCCACCTCCGCCGAGATGGCTGCCGAACTCGGCACCTTCCAGGCCTATGACGAGAACGCCGACGCGATGCTGCGGGTGATCCGCAACCACCGCAGGGCCGCGCACGGCGAGACCGCAGGCTACGAGTTCCTGAATGTCGCGCCGGTCGCCCTCGACCATGCCAACATCCCGCAGGCCGACCTGGGCGACCATGCCCGCGCCGCCTGGGACCGGGCGCTTAAGCTCGGCGAGGAGCACGGCTACCGGAACGCGCAGGCCACCGTGATCGCGCCCACTGGCACGATCGGCCTCGTGATGGATTGCGACACCACGGGCATCGAGCCCGACTTCGCCCTGGTGAAGTTCAAGAAGCTCGCCGGTGGCGGATACTTCAAGATCATCAACCAGGCCGCGCCGGACGCCCTGCGGGCGCTGGGCTACCGCGAATCCGAGATCGCCGAGATCGAGGCCTACGCGGTCGGCCACGGCTCCATGGGCCAGGCGCCGGGGATCAACCCGACGACGCTCCGCGCCAAGGGCTTTTCGGACGAGAAGATCGCCGCGGTGGAGAAGGGGCTGAAGTCGGCCTTCGACATCAAGTTCGTGTTCAATCGCTGGACGCTCGGCGACGACTTCCTGATCCAGACCCTGAAGGTCCCGGCCGAGAAGCTCGCGGACCCGACCTTCGAGCTGCTGCCGTTCCTCGGCTTCTCCAAGAAGGAGATCGAGGCCGCCAACACCCATATCTGCGGGGCGATGACGCTGGAGGGCGCGCCCTTCCTCAAGCTCGAGCACTACGCGGTCTTCGACTGCGCCAACCCGTGCGGGCGGATCGGCAAGCGCTACCTCTCGGTGGAGAGCCACATCCGCATGATGGCGGCGGCCCAGCCCTTCATCTCGGGGGCGATCTCCAAGACCATCAACATGCCGAACGACGCCACGGTGGAGGATTGCAAGGCGGCTTACCTGCTGTCCTGGCGTCTCGCCCTCAAGGCGAACGCCCTCTACCGCGACGGCTCGAAGCTGTCGCAGCCGCTCAACTCGGCCCTCATCTCGGATGAAGACGACGAGGCGGATGAGGGCATCGAGGCGCTGATCCAGGCCCCGGCCGCCGCCAAGGCTGCTGCGGTGGCGGAGAAGATCGTCGAGCGGGTGATCGAGCGGGTGGAGCGCATCCGCTCCCGCGAGAAGCTGCCGGCCCGGCGCAAGGGGTACACCCAGAAGGCAGTCGTGGGCGGCCACAAGGTCTACCTGCGCACCGGCGAGTACGACGACGGGCGGCTGGGCGAGATCTTCATCGACATGCACAAGGAGGGCGCGACCTTCCGGAGCTTGATGAACAACTTCGCCATCGCGATCTCGCTCGGCCTCCAGTACGGCGTGCCGCTGGAGGAATACGTGGAGGCCTTCACCTTCACGCGGTTCGAGCCGGCGGGCTTCGTGCAGGGCAACGACGCGATCAAGAACGCGACGTCGCTCCTCGACTACGTGTTCCGCGAGCTGGCCGTCTCGTATCTCGGCCGCGCCGACCTCGCCCATGTCAGCCCCGCCGAGATCGGCGGCACGGTGATCGGCGGCGGCGAGAGCGGCGACACGACCCGCGAGGGCCCGAAGCCCGCACCGGCCTCCTCGGTGGTCTCCCGCGGCCTCCTGCGCGGCTCGGCCGACCGGCTCACCCTGATCCAGGGCGGCCCAGCGGGCGGGACGGTCGGTGTGGGCGCGGCGAGCGCCGGTCAGTCGGCCCCGGCCGGCGGAACGGTCCACGCGATCCGCGGCAGCACCGCGCTGAAGGCGGAGCCGGCGGCGCCCGGTCAGGCCGAGACCATCGCGGACGCCCTGCCCTTCGCAAAGGTGGAGCGGAGCGTCGCGGACCGCCGCGCCGAGGCGAAGATGAAAGGCTATGTCGGCGAGGCCTGCCCGGAATGCGCGAACTTCACGCTGGTCCGCAACGGCACCTGCCTGAAGTGCGACACCTGCGGGTCCACGACGGGCTGCTCGTAATCCCGACGTCCTGGGGTGGAGATTTGGGTGACGGCAGCGTTTGCCTTTGTTTAACGACGACGGCAGCACTCAAAATCCGAATCGCTCGATCTCCTTCCAGGCCGCCTTTCGGCGGCCTGGAACATTAAGCAGAACAAAACATGAATATATGGCCTCTTGCGACAATCATGGGCCGACCGAATAGAGCGCTTTACGTGTGCGAGACGGCTCTGGATCCCTGAGTTGTCGCGCTGGACCGAGAAGGCCGAACGTCGATCCGCTCGCCGAATCGTCAGGACCGAGCGGGCTTCGAAATTAACCGCTCGAGGCCATGATGGGGCGTCTCAGTGTCGGACGTCATCATGCGGTTGCGCACGCTCCTCGCCCTCACTTTCGCGGCCGGGGCGCTGCTCCTCACCTTCGCCGCCACGATCGTCGTCTCCCAATTCATCGCGGCGCGGGTGCAGATCCGCGCGGAGGCCCACACGGCTGACCTGGCGGAGCATCTGCGCCAGATCATCGACGCCAACATCAGCGAGCGGCTCGGCGACATGGCCGTGCTGTCCTCGGTCGCCCGGACGAACGCCACCACGCCGGAAGCGCGGCGTGCTTGGGTCGACGCCTTGCGCGAGAGCTTTCCCGCCTATGCCTGGATCGGTTTCGCGGACCGGACCGGTATCGTCCTCGCCAGCACCGACGGCATGCTGGAGGGCGAGAGCGTTGCGGCGCGCCCGTGGTTCCAGCGCGGCATCGAGGCCTTGGCCGTCATCGACATCCACGAAGCGAAGCTGCTGGCCAAACGCTTGCCGTCGCTGCCCTACGGCGAGCCGCGGCGGTTCGTCGACGTGGCGATGCCCTTCCGCGACCCTTCCGGCGCCGTCGTCGGCGTCGTCGGCGGCCATCTCAGTGTCAGTTGGATGCGTGAGATGAGCCGAGCGGCCATCGCGACCGCCCTGAAGCGTGAGCCGAGCGTCGAGGTGCTGATCCTCGCAGGGGACGGAACCGTGATCCTCGGTCCCGGCGATCAGGCCGGTCGACGGATCGATGTCGATCTGCCCGCGCTTCCGGCACTGACGGCCGGAGCCGAGCTCGCGAGCGCCCGCGGGACATGGCCCGATGGGGGCGATTACTTCACCGGCGCGAGCCGCGCCCGACCTGTGGCTGACCGGCCGACGCTGCCCTGGACAGTCCTGGTCCGCCAGCCGGTCGAGGTCGCGAAAGCGATCTCCGATCCCATCGTCAATCAACTGGTACTCGGCGGCGCGGCTTTCACGCTTCTATTCGCGCTGCTCGGCTGGTGGGCGGCCGAGCGCTTGGCCGAGCCGCTTCGCGCCTTGGCGGGCGCCGCTGGCGGCATCGGCCATTCCTCGACGAACGCGCAGCTACCCAAGCCGCACGGCTACCGGGAGATCGCCGAACTGACGGATGCCCTGACAAAATTGCTGGCCCGGCTCGGCGAGCGTGATCGCGCCCTGGCGCAGGCCAACACCGATCTGGAAGGCCGGGTCGCAGAGCGGACTGTAGAACTGGCCGAAGCGTGCCATCGCGCCGAGAGGGCGCAAGCGCGCGCCGAAGCCGGCGAGCGTGCCAAGGGCGACTTCCTGGCGACGATGAGCCATGAGGTCCGCACGCCCCTGAACGCTATCGTGGGCTTCGGTGACCTACTCCGTGATGAAATCAACCTCACCCCGCACCAGATGCGCTGCATCGATCAGATGCGCGTCGGTTGCGAAGTCCTGACGACGGTCGTCAACGACATCCTAGACTACGCACGCATCGAAGCCCATGGCGTCGTACTCGAAGCTGCCCCGTTCTCGCCGCGAGGGCTGATGGAGGAGACCGTCGCCCTCGTCGCCGGCACCGCCGAGCGCCAGGGTCTCGACCTTCGGTTGGACGTCGGCGCAGGCGACGAGCATTTCCTCATCGGCGACAAGACCCGGTTGAGACAGGTGCTGCTCAATCTCGTCAACAACGCGGTCAAGTTCACGCCGCAGGGCTCTGTGACCGTCTCTTTGGAACAAGCGGCAACGCCGGATGGCATCGCTCTGCGCGTCGCCGTCTGCGATACGGGCATCGGCATTCCCGCCGAGGCGCAGGCGCGGCTCTTCACCCGCTTCGTGCAGGCCGACAGCAGCACCACGCGACGGTTCGGAGGTACAGGATTAGGGCTGGCCATATCGAAAGGGCTGATCGAAGCGATGGGCGGCGCCATCGGCCTTGAGAGCCGCGACGGTGTCGGCTCGACCTTCTGGTTCAGCCTCGTGCTTCCGCGTGTGCCGACTGGCGAGCGGTCGTCCGACCGACCGGTTGCCGCGGCTCTGCCCAGACCGGTCGAAGACGACACGTCGCGGCAGGCGCATCTGCTCCTCGTCGAGGACGGCGCAATCAACCGCGAGATCGCCCAGATGGTTCTGGAGGCCATGGGCTATCGCGTGTCCATCGCCTGCGACGGCTCGGAAGCCGTGAAACGGGTGCAGGAGCAGGCCTTCGATCTCGTGCTGATGGATGTGGAGATGCCGGTCATGGACGGCATCACGGCGATGCGGCTCATACGGGGGCTCGAGGGTGTGGTGCGCGCCGTGCCAATCATCGCGATGACGGCGCATGTCCTGCCGGAGCAGGTTCGCGCGCTCCTTACAGCGGGCGCAAACGATCACGTCGGAAAGCCCTTCGACCGAACCCATCTCCGCGCGGTTATCGAACGCTGTCTCGTCGAGTCCGCCGAACGGTCCCGAGCTGCTTGAACGACCCCCGACAGGGTGCGCAGAGGCGGCGCGCCGGGAGCCGTGCG
>NZ_BACT01000218.1:0-403 GCF_000333255.1 Methylobacterium sp. B1
CCCGGAGAAGGGCGAGCGCAGCCGCTCCAGCCGCATCCCGGGCGCCGAGGATCACCCGATGGGCAGCCTGAAGAACAAGATCGTCAGCGCCGACGAGGCGGTCGCCATCCTGCAGGACGGCGACATGGTGGCGGTGTCGGGCTTCGTCGGCATCGGCACGCCCGACGAGCTGATCCTGGCGCTCGCCCGCCGCTTCGAATCCGGCGCCGGCCCGCACGGGCTCGGTCTGATGTTCGCCGCCGCCCCCGGCGACGGCAAGGAGCGCGGCCTCAACCGGCTGGCGCTCCCGGGCCTCGTCCGCCGCGTCGTCGGCGGCCACTGGGCCCTGGTGCCGAAGCTCGGCGCCATGGCGGTCGAGGGCCTGATCGAGGCCTACAACCTGCCGCTCGGCGTGGTCTCGCAC
>NZ_BACT01000217.1:0-8908 GCF_000333255.1 Methylobacterium sp. B1
AGCATTTCCCGGCCGGAGCCGCGATCGAGATGCGGTGCGACAGCCAGTACGTCGTCAAATCCGTGACCGAGTGGATGCGCGGGTGGAAGGCGAAAGGCTGGCGCACGACGACGGGTGACGTGAAGAACGTCGACCTCATGAAGCGCCTCGACGAACTGAACGCGGCGCGCGACGTGAAATGGACCTGGGTCCGGGGGCATGCCGGAGACCGTCTGAATGAGCGCGCCGACGCTCTCGTCCACCGAGGCCGCCGCGAAGCGAAGCTCGGCAAACTCGAATCGCGGACCCATGCTGCGCCCATACCTGCCGCGACCCCAGCATCGGCTTCGCCCAGCCAGGGTGCGGACCTGCGCGTCGATCTCGCGCTGGGTCTCCAGATCACGCGCGCCGCAAAGGCTGCGGGCGTCACGCCCGACGCTCTGGTCGACGATGCGATCCGCTTCTACCTCGAGATCGGGCCTCGCGAGGTCGCACGCCTGCGATCGAGCCGGGCCTAGTGGCCGAGGCCGATGCAATTCGCCTCGTGGATGTGTTCGCGGATGAGCGCGATCGCGCGGTCCGTGGTCTCGCCGACATGACGCCGGCTGCGACGGGCCTGCGCGACTTTCATCCCGCGACGCTACCGAAGCTTTACCTCGACTCGCAGGGGCGCGGGGATGGTCGGCTACGGCGTGCAGGCGGCCGTCGAGACGGAGCGTCTGCTGTTCGCCGCCCACGCGCTCAAGCGCGGTGACCCGGTCGTCCTCGGCAATCGGCCCGCCCGCAAGGTCGGTGATCTTCGCGCGCCTATCGAGGCGGCCGGCGGACGGTTGCTCCACTGACCGGCCGACTCTTTCGGCTTCAATCCAATCGGACTCGTCTTCGCCCCGCTCAAGGCCAGCCTGCGCGCCGAGGCTACCCGCACGGTCAGCGCCTCCTCGGACACATCAGACGCCCGTCCTCGAGCGCTTCTCCACGGCCGAGTGCCGCAACTTTCCCGCGGCCGCAGGCTCCGACTCTGACGATCCGGCCAGATCGGATGAAGCGCTAGTCCGGCGCCGAACGCGGATGAAGCTCCCTGTATCGCGCGATGGCTGCCCGCGTGTTGAACAGCAGGCGATCCGGACCGAGTTCCTGATCGAGGCCAGCGCGCCGCACCATGTCGAGGACGCCCGGATTGAGGTCCACGAGCCAGACCGTCACGTCGGTCCGCCGTACGCCCTCCTGCAGCATCTGCAGCGCCGAATACTCGATGTCTGGCACACGGCTGAGGTCGAGGGCGACGACGCGCGGCGCACGGTCGGCGACCAGCGCCCGGATCCGATCGGCCACGTTCTAGCGCGTGGAACGGCTGGAGGAGGAGATCAAGGACCTGATGGAGGCCAAGAAGGAGGTCTTCGCCGAGGCCAAGGGCGAGGGTCTCGACGTCAAGGTGCTCAAGGAGATCCTGAAGATCCGCAAGCAGGACAAGGATGAGCGCGACGAGCAGGAGACGCTCCTCGACGTCTACCTGCGCGCCATGGATGCGCCCTCGCCGGCCCCGATCGCGGCCGCGGCCTGATCCTCTCGACGGAGTGCGGCGCCGCGCGCCGCCCTCCCCTCAGGACTGCGAGGAGCCCGCGAGATAGGCGGCGATGTTGCGCCGAATGCGCTCCAAGGGCTCCTCGCTCGGATCCGGCAGGACGAAGCGCGCCCCCGTGATCGTCTCGTAGGCGCGGATGTAGACCGCGGCCGTCTCTAGGACGACCTCCGCGGGAATCTCCGGAATCGGGTCCTTGTACGGATCGCAGCGGGCGACGACCCAATTGCGCACGAAATCCTTGTCGAAGCTCTCCGGCGCGGAACCCGCGGCGAAGCGCTCCGGATAGCTCTGCGCGAACCAGTACCGGCTGCTGTCGGGCGTATGGATCTCGTCGGCGAGGACGATCCGGCCTTCGGAATCGGTGCCGAACTCGTATTTCGTGTCGGCCAGGATGAGACCGCGCTCGGCCGCCAGCGCCGTGCCGCGGGCGAACAGCGCCAGCGCCGCGTCGGACACGGTGCGCCACTGCTCGGACGTGAGCAGCCCGCGTTCCAGAATCTCGGTCTCGGTCAGCGGTTCATCGTGGCCACCGTCGAACGCCTTGGTGGTCGGCGTGATGATCGCCACCGGCAGGCGCTCGTTCGGCCGCATGCCATCCGGGAAACGGTGGCCGTACATGTCCCGCTCCCCGGCGCGGTAGCGCGTCAGGACCGACGTAGAGGTGGTGCCGGCGAGGTAGCCACGAACCACCACCTCCACCGGCAGGATCTCCAGACGCCGGCCCACGACCACGTTCGGGTCGGGATAGGCGATGACGTGGTTCGGGCAGATGTCGGCCGTCCGCTCGAACCAGTAGCGCGCGGTCTGGGTCAGGACCTGGCCCTTGAAGGGGATCGCCGCGAGCGCCCGGTCGAAGGCGCTGATCCGGTCCGAGGTGATGAGGATGCGCCGGCCGTCGGGCAGGTCGTAATTGTCCCGGACCTTGCCGCGATAATGGTTCGGCAGTTCGGGCAGGGTCGCGTCGCGCAGGACTTGGTGCGCGTGCGGGGCGAGATCTGCCGTCTTCATCGGGCTTTCCGTCAGGCTGTGCGGCGACCGCGCCGCCTGATCTCTGTGCGCGGATGGGGCGGAGAATTCCAGTCCCGGGATTCACCGAGGCCCGGCGCGCAGCCCCGGCCGCCACCCCGACCCCCGCGGCTGCGGGCGAGCGGCCCTGCCGCTCTGGCCGGGCCCGGCCGTCGGCCCTATCCTTGCCGTGGATGGCAGACGGTGAATTGCCGACTGCGAAATGCCGGCCGGTGCCGCCGGACGGCCGAGGCGCAATGTTCGAGACACCGCACCAAGCAAGCCGACAACCTTTCCTGCGCCGGATCGAGACCGTCGCCCTGTTCACGCTCAGCGATGCGGAGCGGGCCGCCCTCGTCGCGCTGCCGATGCAGGTGGCGCAGTTCGAGCCCAATCAGGACATCGTTCGGGAGGGCGACCGCCCGACCCGAAGCTTCACCCTGCTCAGCGGGATCGCCTGCACTTACAAGTCGACGCTGGCCGGCAAGCGGCAGGTGATGACCTACCACGTCCCGGGCGATGTGCCCGATTTCCAGAGCCTGTATCTGGAGGTGCTCGACATCAACATCGCCACGGTCAGCGCCTGCAGGCTCGGCTTCGTTTCGCATGAGGCGGTCCGCGGACTGATGCGTGCGCATCCGCGCCTCACTGAGGTCTTCTGGCGCGCCACCCTCATCGACGCCGCTCTGGTCCGCGAGTGGATGCTCAACACCGGTCGCCGCGACGCCTACGCGCGGATGGCCCACCTGTTCTGCGAACTCGTGACCCGCCTCGGCGCGGTCGGGCTTGCACCGGATCGGACCTGCGAGCTGCCCATGACGCAGCCCGAACTCGCAGACGCCCTCGGCATAACGTCCGTTCACGTCAACCGCACGATCCGGGATCTCAAATCGGCCGGGCTGATCACGCTGCGCGACCGCCGCCTGACCGTCCACGACTGGCCGGGACTGCAGGCCGCAGCCGGATTCGATCCGGCCTATCTGCATTTGCGGGATGCGGAGACTCGCTGAGCCAGTCGGCAGACCGCCGGCGTTCGAGCTGACGAGGGCGCGCTGTCGCCCTGCCCGATGTATCGCCGGCCGTCGAAAGCCAAAGCCGAGCCGACGCGGGACCGCAGTCTGGATCTATCGATATGAAGATAACGCGGCGCCGTTTTCGCTAACCGTTGCCGGAGCGGGCACTCAGCGGGAAGATGGTGCCCAGGGGCGGAATCGAACCACCGACACTGCGATTTTCAGTCGCATGCTCTACCAACTGAGCTACCTGGGCGTCGTCCGCGCCGGTGTCGGCCTCGGACGCCGCGGGGTATAGTCAGTGCTTCGCGGCCTGTCCAGCCTTGCCGTGACGTCGACACGACGGAAATGCCGGAAAAATTCATCGCTCCGGATCGGGCTCGGGCGGAACCTCGTCGGAATCGAGGTCCTCGGGGATCGCGTAGCGCTCGTTAAGCCACCGTCCGAGATCGACGTCGGCACACCGCTGAGAACAGAACGGCTGGAATTCCGGTGTGGACGGTTGCCGACAGATCGGACAGGGCGGCCGGCGCTCGCTTCTCATGCCAGGGCGCCCCAGCCAGCCCGCACGGGATACCCCTCCCCGTCGAGGAGGCTCAGGGTCTCGTAAAGGGGCAGCCCAACCACGGCGCTGTAGGAGCCGACCAGTTTGACGACGAACGCCCCCGCCAGGCCCTGGATCGCGTAGCCGCCGGCTTTTCCCGCGCCATTCGCCCGACGCCACGTAGCCCTGGATATCGCGGCCCGAGAGCCGCTTGAATCGGACGCGGGTCTCCACGATCCGCTCCCTGCGCCCGCGGGGCGAGAGGACGCACACCGCCGTGTAGACGCGATGCTGACGTCCGGAGAGCAGGCGCAGGCAATCCGCGGCCTCGTCGGGGATCTCGGCCTTCGGCAGGACCCGACGCCCGACCGCCACAACCGTATCGGCCGACAGAAGCCAAGTGGGCGTGGTGGTGTCCTGGAGGTGTAGCGCCGCCTCGGCCGTCGCGAGCTTCGTCCGGGCGAGGCGGCGTGCCAGTTCGCGGGGCGGCTCGGCCTTGCGGGGCGTCTCGTCGATCTCGGCCGGCAGGAGAGCCGCCGGTTCGATGCCGATCTGCTGCAGCAGCGCGAGGCGGCGCGGCGAAGCGGAGGCGAGCACAAGTCGCGCCGTCGGCCCCTGCGTCGCGCCGATCGCTTCAGGTTTGGCGTCCATGATGTTCCGTTCGCACAATCGACCGGAGCCGTGCGCGCCCTGCGCGGCGGCCCTTCGTCGGCCGGGACAGGCTCGATCCACCCGCCTGATAAGGGATGGGGTCGGGCTTGTGAACTCGGAGGGGCTTCTGCAGATCTCCCAGACCCCGGCCGGCCCGGGTCATGATCCGGGATACCCCCGCCCGCCCGCCGGCAAGAGTAGGCCGACCGAGCGCCGCGGCCGGCACTGTGATCGCGGCGCGGCAAGCCAGACTAGAGGTGCGGCCCGGCGATCTGGCAAGCTTAGAGCAAGACGTCGTCCGCGATCGTAACCGACCGTTAACTACGTGCGGCTGAGAGTGTTGTCCTCCGAAGAGGATCGACATCGATGTTGAACGCTGATCCGCTCCTGCAGCGCCCGACGCTGGTGACCACGGCCCTGCTCGCCCGTGCCCTCGACGGGCTCCGGCCGCAGGTCACGTCGCCGGTCGAGATGTGGCAGCGTCTCACCGAGCGGTACGTCGTCGATCTCGACGCCGTCGCGGCCCTCCTGCCCGCCGACGAACCGGAAACGCACTGGCTGTCGTCCCGCGACTGAGGGCGCGCAGATCAAGTCTTCGGCCGTACGCCCAACTGGCACACGACGTGCTTGAAGCGTCCGGCAACCGGGAGGAAGCACTCAGGCAACGACAACGCGGCGGCTCGCACGCCAGAGCACCCCGCGGACCTTTCGATCGCTCGAAGCTGAGGTCCGTCATGTCGGAACTGCTCTCTGTTGCCTTGGTCTGTGCCGGTACGCTTCTGGCTCAGGATTGCTCCCGCGACACCGCCCTGGACGTCATCATCGCCCCGGCGCACACGCCGATGGAGTGCCTGATGCACGCCCAGACGATGGCAGCCCAGGCCGGGTTGCCGGGGGGCAGCGACCGGTATCTCAAGATCGCCTGCGAGCATCGCCGGACCGAAGGCGAACCCCGCACGGTCGTCCGGCGCGCGTCCTGACGCGGCCCGGCGCGTCGGCGGTGTCCGTGCCGTCGCGCCCGGCCGCGATCTGGTCTGGTGCATCAAAGCCACGTCACGATTTTTCTTGTTCGCATCCGCCGTTCGGACAGTTGCCGCCTCCGGGAACGGGACCCATCCTGCACGGCCACGCTGATGCAAACCAAACCCCGGCATCCGCCACCTTTGCCGCCCCGATGGCCCGCGTGCCGGGCAGGGCTCCAGCGAGTGCCTGCCCGATGCTGTACGACGCGTTCGACCTGCAGACCGACATCGCTGCCCAGACCCGGGCATGGGGCCGGCTGCTGAACGACATCTGGTCGCCCTGGATCGGGTTGGGCGAGCCGGTCACCTGGATGTCCGCCGGCGCCCGGATGATGATGCGCGCCGGTCTGACCTTCGCGCGGCCGCCCTACGGCATCGAGACGGTCAACGTCGGGAACCGGAGCGTCCCGGTCTCAGAGGAGCCGGTCGAGGTCACGCCGTTCGGGACGCTGCTGCACTTCAAGAAGGACATTCACACCGAGCAGCCCAAGGTGCTGATGGTCGCGCCGATGTCGGGCCATTTCGCCACGCTGCTCCGCGCCACCGTGCGCACCATGCTGCCCGACCACGACGTCTACATCACCGACTGGCACAATGCCCGCGACGTGCCGCTGTCGGAAGGCCAGTTCGGTTTCGACGACTACGTGGGCCACCTGATCCACTTCCTGCAGACGATGGGTGAAGGCGCCCACATGGTGGCGGTCTGCCAGCCCGCCGTTCAGGCCCTCGTGGCGGCAGCCGCGATGGCGCAGGCGAAGGATCCCGCCGCCCCGCGCAGCATGACCCTGATGGCCGGCCCGGTGGATTGCCGCATCAACCCGACGGGCGTGAACGCACTCGCGACCTCCAAGCCCATCGACTGGTTCGAGAAGAACCTGATCGCGACGGTCCCGACGCGCCACAAGGGCGCCGGCCGCAAGGTGTATCCGGGCTTCATGCAGGTCTCGGCCTTCATGGCGATGAACGCCAAGCGCCATATCCAGGGTCACGCCGATCTCTTCTGGCACATGGCCAACGGCGAGCGCGAGAAAGCCGAGGCGATCGAGACCTTCTACGACGAGTATTTCGCCGTGCTCGATCTCGCGGCCGAATTCTACCTGGAAACGGTCAAGACCGTGTTCCAGGATCACGCCCTGGCTCGGAATGCGGTGAGCTATCGGGGGGAGCCGATCGACCTGCGGCGATCCGCCGCACCGCCCTGATGACCGTCGAGGGCGAGCGCGACGACATCTGCGCGGTCGGCCAGACCATGGCGGCCCACGATCTCTGCTCGGACCTCGCCCCCTACATGCGGACCCATCACCTCCAGGCGGGCGTCGGACATTACGGGGTCTTCGCCCGGGCGGCGCTGGGAGTCGCAGATCTACCCGCAGGTGCGCAACTTCATCCAGGCGCACAACTGACCGCGAGACCGGGGACGCGTCGCGCCGATTTGACCCGCCGACCCGCGCGGCCCACCATGCTACCGTCTTCTGATGGGAGCCCGGTTCGCGTGGTTCCCGGGGCCACTCCTGCGGCGTGAGGCGGAACGGTCGGCGTGATCGGCACCGAGAACAAGACCAGCGCGGACGGCCCGACAACGGTCTCCGCACGGCTCGACCGGCTGGTGGCTCGCGCCCGGGCGGCAGCCCTCTGGGAGCAAGCCTGGCCTGTCCTCTGGCGGGGGATCGGGGTCGGACTGATCTTCCTCATGCTGTCCTGGTCGGGGCTGTGGCTCGATCTCACGCCGATCTGGCGCCAGATCGGTCTGGGCATCCTGGGACTTCTCCTCGTCGCCGCGCTCGTACCGCTGATCCATATCGCCCGGCCCGATCGGCGCGTCGCCCTGGCACGGCTCGATCGCGAGGCGGCGGCCCGCGATCCGGCCCTGCGACACGGACCGGCCTCCGCGGCGCAGGACAGCCTCGCCGTGGGTGCCGCCGATCCGGGAAGCCGGACGCTCTGGGACCTCCATCAACGGCGGGCCGCGCAGGCGGTCTCGGCCCTGCGGGTCGGTTTGCCGAGGCCCGGCATGGTCCGGCACGATCCGTTCGCCCTTCGCGCCGGCCTCGTGGTCGCCGCCATCGCCAGCCTGTTCGTCGCCGGGCCCGAGTGGCGTCAGCGCCTTGGCGCGGCGTTCGACTGGCAGGAGCCCGCGGCGCAAAGCCCCAATTTCCGCGTGGACGGCTGGATCGACCCGCCGCTCTACACGCGGCTTCCGCCCCTCCTGATCGCCATGGACGGAAGCGATCAGCGCCTGCGCGCGCCCGTCAACGCGCAGCTGATCGTGCGGATCGCCGGTCAGGGTAAGGCCGCGTCCGAGACGACGCTGACACCCAATGCCGGCCTGGTCCCCGTCCCGGGCCAGGAGGCGCGGCCCGACCTGCGCGAGGAGCGCTATCGCATCGTTGGCGGCGCCGAACTGACGATCGTGACTCCCGCAGGCCGGCAACGCCTCACCGTGGACGCGATCCCCGACCGGCCGCCGGAGGTGACGGCCGTCGGCGGCCCCGAAGTGAACGGCCGCGGTACCTTCAACCTGACCTACCGCGCGAAGGACGATTACGGGCTCAGTTCGGCGGAGGCCGTGATCGAGCCGCTGAAATCGGCCCGTGCTCTAGTCCCGGTTCCCCACATCAATCTGGCATTGCCCGGGGACGCCAACGGCGAGTCCGACACCAAGACCCTGGTCGACCTCACCGACAGCCCATGGTCCGGAGCGCGGGTCCGCTATCACATCGTCGTCAAGGACGAGGCCGGTCAGGAAGGCCGGACGCCGGATGCCGAGATCGTCCTGCCGGCGCGCCCGTTCCGCGAGCCGCTGGCGCGGGCGCTCGCCGAGGAACGTCGCCGCCTCGTGACGGCACCCGATACGGACCGCCGGTGGGTTCAGGGGGCCCTGGACGCCCTCCTGGTCGCGCCCGACACGTACACGCCGCAGCCTGCCATCTTCCTGGGCCTGCGGACGGCCACCGAGCGGCTGCGCCGCGCCCGGACGGACGCCGATCTCATCGCGGTGGCCGATCTCCTGTGGGAGATGGCCCTGAAGATCGAGGACGGTGACCTTTCGGATGCCGAGAAGCAGCTCCGCCAAGCCCAGGATCGCTGAAGGAGGCGATGGAGCGCACGCGCC
>NZ_BACT01000216.1:0-4032 GCF_000333255.1 Methylobacterium sp. B1
CGGCGGCGCCATCCGGGCGGCCCGGTCCCTCGGCACCACGACCCGCCGGTCCACCCGGCTCGGCGCCGCGCGGACCGCCCTCGGCACCGCCTGGCCCGCGCATCGCGCCGCCGTCCGCGCCGCCGGCACCGCCCCGCATCCCGCCGCCAGCGCCGCCGCCAGCACCGCCGCCACCGGCCGGACCGGCGCCCGCGCCGGCAGCTCCACCGGGACCGCCGGGTCCGCCGCCGCCGGGGCCGCCCCCGCCGCCTGGGCCGCCCTGCGCGAATGCCGTTGCCGCTCCGGCCACGACGATGGCCGCCGCAACCGTGTCTCTCAGAATGCGCTTCATGGCCTCTCCTCCTGCGGCCGTCGGACAATCCCCGACGCCCATGCCGGCCCGCAACGGGCCTCGGGGCGAACCGTTCCGTCCCGCGGCGTCGTGGCCATGCGGCCGGTGACACCCGCGCGGGCTGTCCTCGGCTAAGTCCGCTCACGGTCTTGCGATCAGGCCCGTCACCTGTAACGTCGCGCCGCACCAAGTAGAGACCGGCCCAGGCCGGCATCGAGATTGATCGACGGAGACGCCATGTCCGCCTCGCGCGACGATACGATCGGTATCGCACCGAGCGCCCACGATGACGCCGCAGACCGCAAGCGCCGCATCTGGGCCATCGTCGGATCGTCCTCGGGCAATCTCGTCGAATGGTACGATTTCTACTGTTACGCGTTCTTCGCCCTCTACTTCGCGCCGGCCTTCTTCCCGAAGGGCGATTCCACCAGCCAGCTCCTCCAGACCGCGGGCATCTTCGCGGTCGGATTCTTCATGCGACCGGTCGGCGGCTGGCTGTTCGGGCGCATCGCCGATCGTGTCGGACGCCGGACCTCGATGGTCGTCTCGGTGCTGCTGATGTGCTTCGGCTCGCTGTTGATCGGCATCCTGCCGACCTACGAGCATGTCGGTACCCTGGCCCCGGTGCTGCTGCTCCTCGCCCGCATGCTCCAAGGCCTGTCCGTCGGCGGCGAATACGGCACCTCTGCAACCTACATGAGCGAAGTCGCGATCAAGGGCCGACGCGGCTTCTTCGCCTCCTTCCAGTACGTCACGCTGATCGGTGGCCAGCTCCTGGCCTCGCTGGTCCTGGTCCTGCTCCAGGCGGTGATGACCGGCCCGGAACTGACCGCCTGGGGCTGGCGCATCCCGTTCTTCATCGGCGCCGGGCTGGCGGTCGTCGCACTCTATCTGCGACGCTCCCTGGCCGAGACGAAGGACAGCAGTGACAAGGAGACCGCCGGCACCTTCGCCGAGCTGTCGAAGCACTGGCGGGCGTTCCTGGTCGTCGTGGCCTACACGGCGGGCGGCTCCCTGAGCTTCTATACCTTCACGACGTATATGCAGAAGTATCTCGTCAACACTGCCGGCATGCCGAAGACCTCGGCGTCGCAGACGATGACGGTGGTGCTGTTCGTCTACATGATCATCCAGCCGATCTTCGGCGCGCTGTCCGACAAGATCGGCCGCAAGGCGAACATGCTGCTCTACAGCGGCCTCGGCACACTCATGGTGGTGCCGCTGATGACGGCGCTCGGCACCAACAAGGATCCCTATCTGGCCTTCGCGCTGATCACCCTCGGGCTCGCGGTCGTGTCGTTCTACACGGGCATCAGCGGCATCGTGAAAGCGGAGCTGTTCCCCACCAACGTCCGCGCCCTCGGGGTCGGCCTCTCCTACGCGGTGGCCAACGCCACCTTCGGCGGCACCGCCGAGTTCGTCGCCCTGTGGTTCAAGGACAACGGGATGGAGAGCACGTTCTTCTGGTACGTCACCGTCCTGATGGCGATCGCCTTCGTGGCCTCGCTGATCATGCCGAACCCCAAGGTCCACGGCTATCTCGACGGCGCCGGCACCGTCGAGGAGGCGCTGGGGAAGAAGCGCGGCCTCGCACACGCCTGACAGGTGGGCCGTCCGGCTGGACCGGGCCCGACTTTCACGCTGATATGCCTCCCGCCGGACGCGCCAGACGTCCGCGGGAGGACGCCATGCTCAGGAAGGCCGCCGCCGGGGCACTGACCCTGCTCTGCCTCGCAACCGCTTCGGCATCCGAGGCCACCGAGGGGGGCTCCGGCGACACGCCGTTCAAGCCGAAACAGCCCGCGGGCTATTTCTTCGTCGGCGGCCGCTTCGCGACGGCGGCAGGCAAGACCACGGCCTCCGGGCAGATGTTCGTGGAGTATCGCGCACCGGCGCGGGTGACGCAGCCCTATCCGATCGTTCTGGTGCACGGCACCGCCCAGACCGGGACCAACTTCCTCGGCACGCCGGACGGACGGCCTGGCTGGGCTGACCGCTTCGCCGCCAAGGGTTTCACGGTCTACGTCGTGGATCAGGTCGGGCGTGGCCGCTCGGGCGGCGATCCGGAGACCTACGGACCCTATGCCCGCCTGCCCGTCGAGGATCTGGAGACGGTGTTCACCGGGCAGGAACGCGTCCCGCTCTACCCGCAGGCGAAGCTGCACAGCCAGTGGCCGGGCGGCCCGGGGGTGCGCGGCAACGCCGCCTTCGACCAGTTCTACCTGTCCCAGGTGCCCTATATCGCCAGCGCGCTGAAGAGCGAGGAACTGGTCGATCCGGCCCTGATCGCCCTTCTGGAGAAGATCGGCCCCGCGATCCTGCTGACGCATTCGCAGGCCGGCGTCTTCGGCTGGGCGGTTTCCGATCAGCGCCCCGACCTCGTGAAGGCGCATGTCGCCGTCGAGCCCAACGGGCCGACCTTCTTCGACATCCGCTTCAAGGGCGGCGCCGATTGGTACGAGCGCGTCGGGGAGGCGCGGGCCCGGCCCTACGGCATCACCCGGGTGCCGCTGCATTTCGAGCCCCCCGTCAGCAGCCCGGCCGATTTGACGGTCGTTCAGGACGACCGCGCCGCCGCACCCGACAAGATCCGCTGCTGGCTTCAGGCTGAGCCTGCTCGAACGCTGCCGAACCTCGCCCGCGTGCCCGCCGTGCTCGTCACCGCCGAAGCCTCGTTCCGCGCCACCATGGATGATTGCACGGCTGCATTCCTGGCCCAGGCGGGCGCGAAACCGGACCGGCTGGCGCTCGCCGAGCACGGCATTCACGGCAACGGCCACATGATGATGCTGGAATCGAACAGCGATGCGGTGGCGGATGCGATCGTCGGCTGGATCGAGGACCGGGTCCACGCGCCGGGCCGTCCTTAACCGGTCGCTTACCCTGTCCCGGCGAGGGTGCCGCCGTCATCCGACGAGGGAATGCATGACCGACATGACCGACACCGTGGGCGTCGCGGGCGACCGCATCCGCTCGATCATCGAGCGCGTGGAACGGCTGGAGGAGGAGATCAAGGACCTGATGGAGGCCAAGAAGGAGGTCTTCGCCGAGGCCAAGGGCGAGGGTCTCGACGTCAAGGTGCTCAAGGAGATCCTGAAGATCCGCAAGCAGGACAAGGATGAGCGCGACGAGCAGGAGACGCTCCTCGACGTCTACCTGCGCGCCATGGATGCGCCCTCGCCGGCCCCGATCGCGGCCGCGGCCTGATCCTCTCGACGGAGTGCGGCGCCGCGCGCCGCCCTCCCCTCAGGACTGCGAGGAGCCCGCGAGATAGGCGGCGATGTTGCGCCGAATGCGCTCCAAGGGCTCCTCGCTCGGATCCGGCAGGACGAAGCGCGCCCCCGTGATCGTCTCGTAGGCGCGGATGTAGACCGCGGCCGTCTCTAGGACGACCTCCGCGGGAATCTCCGGAATCGGGTCCTTGTACGGATCGCAGCGGGCGACGACCCAATTGCGCACGAAATCCTTGTCGAAGCTCTCCGGCGCGGAACCCGCGGCGAAGCGCTCCGGATAGCTCTGCGCGAACCAGTACCGGCTGCTGTCGGGCGTATGGATCTCGTCGGCGAGGACGATCCGGCCTTCGGAATCGGTGCCGAACTCGTATTTCGTGTCGGCCAGGATGAGACCGCGCTCGGCCGCCAGCGGCGTGCCGCGGGCGAACAGCGCCAGCGCCGCGTCGGACACGGTGCGCCACTGCTCGG
>NZ_BACT01000215.1:0-1804 GCF_000333255.1 Methylobacterium sp. B1
GCCTGCACGCGATGTCCCGTCTCGTCGGCTTGGTACACGGCCGTCCGGGCGAGGCGTGACGAGCCTGCGACCTGCCCGGCGATCTCGCGCACGCTCGCGCCGAGCTCCTCGGCCGCAACCGCGACGGTGCGGACGCTGGTCGAGGCTTGGTCGGCGGCCGCAGCGACGCTGCTGGATCGTGCCGCGGCCTGCGTGGCGGTGTTTGTCAGGGCTTGGGCGGTGGCGTGAAGCTCGGACGCCGCCGACGACACCGAACCGACGATCGTGCCCACGGCCTCTTCGAAACCATCGGCGAGCGCCGCCATGGCCCGCTTGCGCTCCGCTGCGGCCGACGCCTCGGCCGAGCGCCGAGTCTCTTCCTGCTCACGTGCCTTCTGCGCCACAACGGCCTTGATACCCTCGACCGCCCGCCCGACCATCCCGATCTCGTCCCGGCGCCTGGCCTCGGCGATCTCGGTATCGAGGTCGCCGAGGCTCATGCGCTGAAGGACTTCCACAAGTCGGTCTAGGGGATGTGCGACAGTCGCGGCCATCATCCGGCTGACGGTGACGGCCAGCAGAAGCAGCGTGATCGCGGTTGCGATGGCCAAGTTCTGCGCGAGATGCGTGATGGGTGCGAACGCGGTGGCGTGGTCGACCGAAAGCGCGATGTACCAGTCGAGCGCCGGCGGCAGGTTTGGGACGCGCGCGAAGACCGTGCGGACGGACCGTCCCGCCTCGCGCGTGTCCACCGCCCGACCGGCGGCGATGCCGGGAACCGGACCGTCGATCAGCTCCGACAGGGGCTTGCCGATGAACGCGGCCCGCGGGTGGATCAGGATCGTGCCCGCGCCCGAGACCAGATAGGCATAACCGCCGTCACCCGGCGCGACCTCGGTGATCATCCGGGCAAGAACCGAGACGTCGAAATCGCTTCCGACCACGCCGCCGAGACCGTGCGCCGCATCCTTCACCGGCGCCGCCGCCGTGATGATGAAGGTGCCGCGACTGGCGGAGATGTACGGCTCGGTCAGGATCGGGCCGTCCGTCGCGGCGGCCTCCTTGTACCACGGACGCTGACGCGGATCGTAACCCGGCGGAATCTCGGCCTTGGGCATCTTGGTGTAGAACCCGTCCGGACGCCCGAAGAAGCTGACGTAGAACGAGTCGCGGATGATGGGCGCGTCGAGCACCCGATCCGTGTCCGACTCACGGCCGCCAGCGGTGATCTGCTGAGCCATCATCTGCGTCAGATCGAGCTTGCCGCGCAGCCAGTTGCCGACACTGCGGGCGGCAGATCCGCTCAGGCTCGACATGCTGGCGTCGACGTCGCCCTGCAGGGTGCTGGACTGGGACAGGTACAGATAGGACGAACAGGCGACGAGGGCCGCCGATACGATCGCGAGAATCAGGAGTGTCGCGCGACCCGATATCCCGACGCGTCCACGGCGTGCCGCTCCAGAAAAGCCACCGATTTCAATCGACATGCACACCCCGATCTTCAGGAGTCGCGCCTGACGAGGCCTAATTCAAACCTAAACCGCGACCTGTGGCGTCTGTGTTCTTTTTATCAGATCGTGGATGGCATGGATCAGGACGTCGATCAGGCGCGACACCATTTCCCGCGCAAAGCCGGTCCGCGCCTTGTCGGGCGCGGACCGGATCGACGGTGATGATCGTGTGCTTTGCTTGCGCCGGTGTGTCGGCGGCCGGAAGAGCCGTTTCGACCGACGCGCGGCCAGGCGTTAGGCCGGGATCACGTCCACGATCTCGTAGGTGTCGGGGTCGATGATCACGATGTCGTCGCGCACGAGGATGAACTCGT
>NZ_BACT01000214.1:0-223 GCF_000333255.1 Methylobacterium sp. B1
ATCTCGCTGTCGCTGTTCGCGGGCGCGTTCAACGTTGAGATCTTCCGCTCCGGCATCGAGGCCGTGCCCCGGACCACGGTCGAGGCCGCCGAGGCCCTGGGCTATACCCGCTTCAAGGCCTACCGGTACGTCGTCCTGCCGCTGGCCCTGCGCGTGTGCCTGCCGGCCCTGAACAACAACCTCATCAACCTCCTGAAGACCACCACGTTGGCCTACGCCATCG
>NZ_BACT01000213.1:0-1368 GCF_000333255.1 Methylobacterium sp. B1
GATGATCGCCCGTCGCCGATCGTGATGTCGGGCATCAGGAAGGCGCCGTGGCCGATATAGACGTCGTTGCCGATGCGCACGCGCTTGGGCCACAGATAGGACGCACGCGCTCGATGTAGGGCCAGTCGAGGCTCGAGGACCAGACGAAGTGAACCTCGCTGAAACTCTCGGCGAGCAGCCCGGTCAGCAGGAACGGGTCGAAGTGGGCGCAGGAATCGCCGAACAGGACGAGCCGTCGCGGATCGGCCCCCGGGGACGGGTTTCGATAGACGACATGCGCGCCGACATGCACCTCGCGGTCGCGTCCCTGCGCCTCGTAGGCGGCCAGTAGCGGCCCCGTCTCCACCCGCATCGCATCGCGCTGCAGCATGAACCGCTCCAGCCGCTCGCGCGGCCGCTCGGGCAGCTTCTCGCCGAGATCCATGATCTGTTCCGAGACGGTACCGGGACGCCCGCCGATATCGGCGGGCGGAACCGCCCCGAGCGCCCGCATGATCTCGCGATAGGCCAGCAGGCACCCCTGCGCGGTCCAGTGGGTGTCGGTGCGCAGGTAGAGTGGCGTCGCTCCGTTGCGGGCAGCGCGAAGCGGCGCGAGAAGGTCGAGATAGGCCGGGTGTCGCGCGAGGCGTCGGGCCAGTCGCCGGGTCGAAGCCTTGCCCGGCGCGTAGCGCAGGCCGTCGGTCTTGTCGTCGTAGACCGACAGCTTCTCCGGCACGATCACGTGGAGGCAGCGAATGCCGAGGTCCTCGGCCCGCCGCGCACGGGCCTTGATCAGCCGCGTCCAGCCGCGCAGCAGCAGCCAGTGCCGCAGACCGCCGCGATACCGGTCCATGACCCGGTTGGTTCCTCCGGTGAGAAATAACCAGCCGTCGCGGCCGACATGGACGCTCTCCCTGCCTGAAGACATGACGGTGCTTTAGCCGCACCGTGAGCGGGCGACTAGGCCGGACCCGGTGCCGGGACGAGGCGTTCCTCAGGCATGCCGCCTTCGTCCCTCCCGGCCGTTCAGACCCCCGATGGCCCGGAGCCCGTCCGCCCGGGGCGCCCGTGGCACCCGCGCCGGGTGCTGGTGATGCCGTCCGCTCTGGAGCATCCCCATGGTCGGGCCATGCAGGCCCGCGCCGAGGCCCTGGGCCTGCCGGTGGAGCGCCTGCCGTCCAACCGCCTGCCGAGCCCGCGCGAGGCGGATCCCCGCCGGGCCTACGCGGCCGCGAAGGCAACCCTCGTCCTGACGAACGCCCCGCCGACCAAGCTGCGGCTGCAGCCGATCCCGCCCTCGGCCGACTTGGCGCTTCGACCTTGCCGAGGGCTGCCCCGCCCATTGCCAGTACTGCTACCTCGCCGGCTCGCTCGCGGGGCCCCCGGTGA
>NZ_BACT01000212.1:0-1028 GCF_000333255.1 Methylobacterium sp. B1
AGCGGGATCAACTGCGCGACGACGTCTTCCGCCAGAACACGATCCTGACGGAGCGCGAGCGGCAGCTGCAGGAGCAGAACGAGCGGTTCGATGCGGCCCTGAACAACATGTCCCAGGGCCTGTGCATGTTCGGCGCCCATGGTCGCCTGAAGGTGTTCAACGCGCAGTTCTGCCGGATCTACGATATCGCTCCGGATGCGCTCGAAGCCGAACCGACGCATGTGGATGTCCGCCAGCTGGCCGGTCTTGCGGATTGGTCGGGTCCGGAGAGCCGCCCGCATCGGCGGTCTCTGACCAGGACGCTCGCGGACGAGCGATGCGTCGAGATCACCGTCGAGCCCATGGCGGACGGCGGCTGGGTGGAAACGCATGAGGACGTCACCGCGAGCGTGACGGCCCAAGCCCGGATCGCCCATCTCGCGACCCACGACGCCCTGACGGGTCTCTCCAACCGCGCCCTGCTTGCGGATCGCTTGGCCGCGGCCTTGGCAGGCCATGCGCATGACGGCCGGGCGGTGACCGTGATCTGCCTCGATCTCGACGACTTCAAGGGGATCAACGACACCCTGGGCCACCCGGCAGGCGACGAATTGCTCCGGCAGGTCGGTCGACGCCTGACCGTGCTCTGCCCGCCCGGCGGCACCGTCGCGCGGCTCGGCGGTGACGAATTCGCCATGGTCCTCTCGGAGGCGGAATTACCGGCCGGCGTTCTCGCGCTGGCGGACGAAGTCCTCACCCAGCTCAGGCGGCCGTTCATCCTCGCCGGACAGTTCGTGTCCGTCGATGCGAGTCTCGGGCTCGCGGTCTCCGCGGCGGACGATGCCGACGGCGACGATCTCCTGCGTCGCGCCGACGTCGCCCTCTATGCCGCCAAGGCCGACGGTGGCCGGCGCGTCCGCGTCTTCGAGCCGGAAATGGAGGAACGCCAGAATCACCGACGCTGGCTCGAACGGGAGTTGCGGCTGGCGATCGGGACCGACCAGATCGCGCTGCATTATCAGCCGCTGTTCGATCTGGCGACGAACGCG
>NZ_BACT01000211.1:0-14650 GCF_000333255.1 Methylobacterium sp. B1
TATGGAGCCCGGCGATCCTAAGAGAGCTGGGGCGTTTTTATTTCTGAAATCCGCTTTAGATTGTCGTGTCGAATTCATTCGAAGAGTGTTTCAGCGAAAGCTATATCTCTTCCGCGCCGGGCATTCGCCCTGTGTTCTCTCTGAAAACGAGGCGTGATCTGCTCGATGTTCCCGCGGCCCGGCCGCACGGGACGGGGGCCGGATCATGATGGAAGATCCGACAGGTCACATGGAACTCGTCCGGTTCGCCCTGAAGTTTCGCAAGAGCTTCTATGTTCTTGCCGTCCTGATGTTCCTCGCGGGCGTCGGCTCCATTGCCGTGGCCCCCAAGGACGTCCTTCCCGCCGTCGACATACCGGTTGTGGTCGTGGTGTGGACCTACAACGGCCTCGATGCCACCGACATGGTCCAGCGGATCACGAATTACAGCGAGTTCTCGCTGTCGAGTAACGTGAACAACATCAGGCGGATCGAATCGACCTCGATCCAGGGCACCGTGACCGAGCGGATCTACTTCGATTCGGCGGTCAGCATCGATCTGGCGATGACCCAGGTCGACTCGGCCATGAACGCGATCCGCTCGCGCATGCCGCCGGGCGTGCAGCCCCCCGTCATCATGCGCTTCTCCGCCTCCTCGGTGCCGGTCATCCAGATGGCGCTGTCGTCATCCAAGCTGCCGCTCACCAAGGTTTTCGACTACGCGCAGTACCGGACCCGCCGGCGGCTCGCCGAGGTGCCGGGCTCCACGCTGCCGTCGCCCTATGGCGGCGCACCGCGTCAGGTCATGGTCGATCTCGATCCCGCCAAGCTGCGTGCGATCGGCATGACGCCGCTCGATGTCCTGAACGCGGTCCTCAAGCAGAACCTCGTGGTGCCCTCCGGGCTCGCGAAGATCGGGACGCAGCAATACACCGTGCGCCTGAATTCGAGTCCGCAGCTGGTCGATCAGCTCAACCGCATTCCCATCAAAGTCGAGAACAACCAGCCGGTTCTGCTGCGGGATGTCGCCCATGTCCGGGACGGTTCGCCGCCGCAGATCAACATCGTCCGCGCGGATGGGCACCATTCGGTCCTGCTGCAGGTCCTCAAGAACGGCGCGGCCTCGACCCTGGACGTCGTGAATGCCGTCAAGGGCGCCCTGCCCGACATCCACGCGGCCGCACCGAAGGGCATGACGATCACGCCGCTGTTCGATCAGTCGGTCTTCGTCTCGGACGCCATCTCCGACGTGGTGCGCGAAGCGGTGATCGCGGCCGGCCTCACAGGCCTCGCGATCCTGCTGTTCCTGGGGTCGTGGCGCTCGACCATCGTGGTGCTCGTCTCGATCCCCCTCTGCATCCTCACCTCTCTGTCGATCCTGGTCGCCCTGGGCCAGACCATCAACGTGATGACCCTGGGCGGCCTCGCCCTGGCGGTGGGTATCCTGGTGGACGATGCCACCGTGGCAATCGAGAACACCTACCGGATGTTCGAGGAGGGCTTCTCGTTCAGGCGCTCCGTGGTCGAGGGCGTCGCCGGTATCGCCAAGCCGGCCCTGATCTCGACGCTGGCCATCTGCTCGGCCTTCTCGGCGGTCTTCTTCCTCACCGATGCGCCCCGCTACCTCTTCGTCCCGCAGGCCGAGGCGGTGGTCTTCGCGATGCTGACCTCGTACCTGCTGTCTCGGACGCTGGTGGCGATCCTGATCGACGTCCTCGTCGCACCGGAATACGCGCAGCATCACGGCGGGTCGGAGCTGGGAATCGAAGAGCCCGCGGCGCCCCGGCGCCGCTCGGTCCTCGGGCGCGTGCTCGGCTTCGCGGTGCGGCCGCTCGTCTGGGCGTTGCGGTATCCGGTGCGTGGCGCCCTCGCCTTCCAGGCAGCCTTCGAGCGGGGCTTCGCGCGGTTCCACGCCGGCTATGTCGGACTGCTCTCCGCCGTGATCAGCCACCCGGCCCGCGCCCTGGTCGGCGTGATGGCCGTCTTCGCGGTGACCGCGGCGATCTTTCCCTTCGTCGGGCAGGATTATTTCCCGCAGATCGAATCCAGCCAGATGACGCTGCACATCCGCACGCGGCCCGGCGAGCGGATCGAGCAGGCGGAAAAGACCTTCGCGCAGGTCGAGGACGTCGTCAGGCAGGTCGTCCCGAAGGACGAACTCGGACTCATCCTGGACAATATCGGCCTACCGGCATCGAACTACAATTTCGCGTTCATGGATGCCTCCTTCGTCGCCTACAACGACGGGCAGATGCTGATCAACTTGAAAGGCGAGCACAAGCCGATTTCCTTCTATGAAAAGCGCCTGCGCAAGGTTCTGCACGAGGCCTTCCCGGACGACATCTTCTACTTCCAGCCCTCCGACATCATCACGCAGATCCTGAACTTCGGAATCGTCGCCCAGATCGACGTTCAAGTGTCCGGACGTCACGACGACAAGGACTTGGCCATGGCGCGGGATCTCGTCCGCCGCATCGCGGCGGTCCGAGGCGCGGTCGATGTCCACCTGCACCAGATCGTCGACGCGCCGCAGATGTACGTGAATGTCGACCGGAGGCTGGCGTCCGAAATGGGGGTCAGCGAACAATCCATCGCTCAGAATCTGAACGTCTCGCTCTCCGGCTCATTCCAGGTCAGCCCGAACTTCTGGGCCGATCCGAAGTCCGGGATGCCCTATCAGCTCTGGGTCCAGACGCCGGAATGGCGCAACGCCGATATTCATCAGCTGATGAATACGCCGGTCTCCGTCCATGCGAACGGGCAGGACAAGCCGGGCATTCCGATCCTGCTGTCGAACATCGCCACGATGCAGCGGCAGCCGGAGCAGACGGTCATCAACCACGTCAACCAGCAGCCGACCCTCGACATCCTCGCCAACGTCCAGAACGCCGATCTCGGCAGCGTGCGCACCGCCGTCGACCGGATCGTCGCCGACGAACAGGCTCAGCTCCCGGCGCCGGACAGGATCCTGGTCCGCGGCCAGATCGAGAGCATGGAGAGCGCGTTCTCGCGGATCGAGCTCGGGCTCGGCATCGCCCTGGTGGCGGTCTACCTGCTGCTCGTCCTGAACTACCAGACCTGGGTCGATCCCTTCGGGTCATCGCGGCGCTGCCGCTCGCTTTCTGCGGCATCGTGATGAGCCTGTTCATCACCAGCACGGCGTTCTCGATCCCGGCCCTGTTCGGGGCGATCATGTCGGTCGGCGTCGCGAGCGCGAACTCGATCCTGCTCGTCACCTTCGCCAAGGAGCATCGGGAAGCCACCGGCTGCTCGGCCCGCGAGGCCGCCCTCATGGCCGGGCATACCCGCCTGCGGCCTGTGCTGATGACAGCGTCCGCCATGTTCCTGGGCCTGATCCCCATGGCGATCGGCGCCGGCGAAGGCGCCGAGCAGAACGCCGCCCTCGCCCGCGCGGTGATGGGCGGGATCGGGATGGGAACCGTGTCGACGCTGCTGTTCGTCCCCCTCCTCTACACCCTGCTCCGGCGTCAGCCGATCAAGCCCCTCGAGGATTATTGATGACTGCTTTCACCGACCCTCCCGAGGCCGGCGCCGAGCCTGCCGCGCGGGCGCACCAGCACGCGCTCGAGGTCGATCCGCTGCGGCGGGACGAGGCCGGGGAGACCCTGGCTCATGCCGCGCCATCGCCGCCGCGCAAGCGGCCCTTCCTGGTGGCGTTCCTCGCCCTTGGCAGCGCCCTCGGGCTCGGCGCGTGGCACCATTGGGACGTCTATCGGGCGTCGCTGGAGACCCAGGCCGAGGCCGTGGACTTCGTGCCTACGGTCCGCACCGGCCCAGCGACCGTGGATGACGGGCCCATGCGGCTGACCCTGCCGGGGCAGACCGAGGCGTTCGACCATGCCGACATCTTCGCCCGTGCCACCGGCTACATCGCCGAACGCAAGGTCGATATCGGCTCGCGGGTGAAGAAGGGCGATCTGCTCGTCCGCATCGCCGCACCGGACCTGGATCAGCAGGCCCGGCAGGCCGAAGCCCAGCTTGGTCAGTTCAAGGCCCAACTGGCGGTGGCGCAGGCGGACGTGGAGCAGGCCAAAGCCAACGTGACGCTGGCGAACGTCACCGACGCGCGCACCGCGACCCTGGCCGGTCAGGGCTGGGCGTCCAAGCAGAATGCCGACCAGACCCGCGCCGGCATGCTGACGGCCACGGCCTCCCTTGCCGCCGCGCAGGCGAAGGTGAAGGTCGCGGAGGCCAACATCACCGCGCAGCAGGCCACCGTCGAACGGCTTCGCACCCTGACGACCTTCGAGAACGTGGTCGCGCCCTTCGACGGCATCATCGTCGCCCGCAAGGTCGACGTCGGCGACCTCGTCCATGGCGATGCCGGCAGCGGGACGCCGCTCTTTTCGATCGACAGCATTGATGTCCTGCGCGTGACCGTGCAGGTGCCGCAATCGGCGGCGGTGGGCATCCATGATGGCGTGAAGGCGCGCGTTCAGGTTGCGCAGATCCCGGATCGCACCTTCGCGGGCACGGTGTCGCGCAGCTCGGTCGCCCTCCAATCCTCGGTCCGGACGCTCGACACCGAGGTGGACGTCGCCAATCCGGAGGGAACGTTGCGACCGGGCCTCTACGTCGCCGTGACCTTCGAGGTCCCGCGCATGCACCCGCGCGTGGTCATCCCATCCGAGGCGCTCATCTTCGACGCAGGCGGAACGCAGGTCGCCGTGGTCGGCACGGACGACATTGTGCATCTCCGGCCGATCACGATCGCGCGGGATCTCGGCACCCGCCTCGAACTGCGCAGCGGCCTTAGCAGCGGTGAAATGGTCGTCCTCAACCCGCCTGCCGACCTCCGGGAAGGCGGCCGGGTCAATCCGAAAGGCCCCACCGCTTCCCGGATCCCCACAGCCAAGCTCTCCGAGCAGGCGAGCGCGGAGTGAGGCGCATGGTTCAGATCCCGCGCTCCCCTGTAAGCTTTGCCGAACCGATGATGCAGAGCGATAGCCCCGAGCCGTCCCCATTTGACTCCGGAACCGAAGAGGATATTTCCGGCACCTCCTCCGAGCTGCAGGAGACCAAGCAGAGCCGACGAATACAAAATAAGAAGGAAAAACGGATGGCTAGCGTATTGGTGGTAGAGGACGACCGGCGGGTCGCGGCCGAGATCGGATCGGCACTCGCGGAATACGGATTTCAGGTTGACGAGGCCCCAAGCGGCAGTATCGGATTACGCAAGGCCCTCGACGGTAAATTTGACGTGATCGTTCTGGACCGGATGCTTCCGGAGATTGACGGCCTGTCGCTGTTGACCAAGCTGCGCGCCGCCAAGGTGTCGACGCCGGTCCTGATCCTCAGCGCCCTCTCGGCCGTCAACGAGCGCGTCGACGGCCTGCGCGCCGGCGGCGACGACTACCTCGCCAAGCCGTTCGAGTTCATCGAACTCACCGCCCGCGTCGACGCGCTGGCCCGCCGCAAGATGGCCGCCGAGGCGGTCAACGAACTCGTCGTCGGCGATCTCCGCCTCGATCTGATCGACCGCGTCCTCTACTGCGCCGAGCGCGAGATCGAACTCCTGCCCAAGGAATTCGCGATCATCGAGTTCCTCATGCAGAACGCCGGCACCCTCGTCAGCCGGAAAATGATCTTCGAATCCGTCTGGGGCTACAGCTTCAATCACCAGTCGAGCGTCATCGACGTCCATATCGGCAAGATCCGGAAGAAACTCGATCCCGACGGGCTCAACCCCCGCATCCATACCGTGCGCAACACAGGCTTCATCCTCCGTGCGCCTGCTTGAAGTCCGGCGCACGAGCGGCTTCCGGGTCGCCTGCCTGTTCTTCGCGACCTTCGGAACCGCGTCGCTCGCGCTGTCGGCCTTCCTGTACGTCGACACCCGCAGCTACGGCCGCAAGGCCGCGTTCGAATGGGTGGGATGGGAGTCGAAGCATCTTCTGGGGCTGTCCCCGCGCGCGCTGCGCGAACGGATCGACGCCTCCGAGGATTTCGCCGAAGGCGGCCGCCCGCTGGTGCTGTTCGGGCCCGATCAGACGCGCCGGGCCGGCGCACCGATCCCCTTCCCGGTCACGGCGCCGGTTGGCCGGCCGTTCATCCTGTCACAGCCGACGGATCACGGCACCCGCGCGCTGTTCAGCCAACTCACGGAGCTGCCGAGCGGCGAGTATGTCCTCGTCAGCCGGTCTGCCAAGGATCTGGAGACCCTGGAAAAGGCGCTGGTCGAGACCTTCGTCTGGGGCATGATCGCCACCATCGTCATCGGTCTGATCGGCGCCGTGGTCTTCGGGGCCGGCTCCCTGCGGCAGAACGATGCGATCACCAAGGCGGTGGAGCGCATCATGCGGGGCGATCTGAGCGAGCGACTGCCGACGCGCGGCGTCTCGGCCGACCTCGCGCACCTCACGCGTGTGGTCAACGACATGCTGGATCAGCTTCAGCGGCTGATGCTGGAGATCAAGGGTGTCAACGAGAACATCGCCCACGACCTGCGGACTCCGCTGACACGGGTGGTCGGCACGCTGGAACGGTCGCTGCGCAAGGCCGACAGCGTCGAGGCCTTCCGGGCCTGCAACGAGGACGTGCTTGCCGAGGTCAAGTCGATCGTCGTGCGCTTCTCGGCGCTGCTGCGGATTTCGGAGATGGAGGACCGGCTGCGCCGATCGGGCTTCACCGAGGTCGATCTCGGGCGTTTGCTCGAGGACGCCGTCGAGTATTACGAGCCGCTGGCCGTGGAGCGCGGCATCCGGATGCGCTGGGAGCGGCCGGACGGGCCCTGCCTCGTGGAGGGTGATCGCAGCCTGATCTTCGAGGCGGCGAGCAACTTGATCGACAACGCCTTGAAGTTCACCCCGGCCGGCGGAGAGGTCGCGGTCACGCTGCTCCAGCATCCGGCGGGCATCCGCGTCGTCGATACCGGCTGCGGCATCCCGGCGGACGAACTCAGCGCGGTGCGGGCGCGGTACCGTCGCGGTGCCTTGAAGACCGACAAGAGCGGCTTCGGGATCGGCCTGAGCTTGGTCGATTCCATCGCGCGGCTCCACAGTGCCACCTTCGACATCGCCAGCGACGGCGCCGGCTGCTGCGCCACCTTCCGATGGGCCCGCACGGTCGCGAACACGCCGTCCATCGACCTTGTCCCCGCCCCCGCCCTCTAGCGCCGCCGCGCCCGGCCACTCCCGTCATGAGGAGCGCCGGGCGCGCGGAGCCTTCGATGCGGCGTCTCAGTAGGACGACCGCCCGTGTCGACGCTCGCGGGTGTTGTAGCGACTCCACTGAGGATTGGCCGGGACCGTCCCGATCGAGGCGGGCCGCTGAACGGCCGCGCTGTAGCCGGTCGCGCCTTCCCACATGCCGCCGGCTTTGTCGTTGCCCTCGGAGGCGGACCAAGCGTCGAGACCGCTGCCGTTTGTCCGGATGATGAGGCTCGGATCGATCGACGGACCTCCATCCTGCGCGAACGCCGGAGCCGCGATCAGCATGGCGCCCATGGAACAGGCCAGGACAATGTTCTTCATGATAATCTCCCGTCTTTGTTCTGTCGCGAACCGGCGACGTGAGTAATACATGCAGCACAGACGGTTTAAATGCTATATTTTATTGCAGAATAATTCTTTCGCTCTTTGTTTCGGCTTCAATCTTGAAAGGATTTTTGAATTTTTGACCTTGGCGAAGGCGGAGTGCAGCGCGAACGGCGTTCGAGCCCGCCGCGTCGGGATCGCGGACGCGGCCCTCTGCATGGGGTTTGCTGGCATTTGGCTCGGTGAACGAAGCGACGGCTTTTCGGGCCGACAACGCCCGACGGTTGCGCAACACGCCTGTGCGGCTTGAGACGCTGTGCGGGGTGGCGCTCGAAGGCCTGCAAAATCCGGTCTTTGACCCGGGAGATGGCGCAGGAGATCGCTCACCTGGATGCCGGCCGGCGTCGAACATGAAAAAGCCGACCGGTTACCCGGTCGGCAGAGTCTTTTGGGTCTGAAGCTTTGGATCAGGTCGGCCTTGCCCTGGTACCCGGGCCCGCCGATCTGAAACCGTAGCATCTGCTCGACCGGAGGCGAAGCGAGCCGCCGAAGAGCTGTATTGGTTGTAGCTCCTTCCGCGGCAGTATCAATTAAAAGAAGTTTTATTTGCCGAACAAAACCGAAAATTCCCAATCGTCTTCCGGTCAAACAGAAGCCCAGCCGAATGGCTGGGCTCGAAATTTCTTGTTGTGAGTGGTTGCGCGCGTCGCTGGCGCTCAGAAGTCCCGCTGCACACGGAAGCGGAACTGGGCCGCGTCCTGAGAACTCACGTAGCGCAGCGCGTTCTTCGAGATGTCGGGCGTCACACCATTGTTGAGGGCGGTGCGGATGTACTCACCCTCGACCCCGATATCCAGGTCCTTCACCGGAGTCCAGATCAGGCTCGCGCCGGTGATGATCTGGTTGTTTCCTCTCAGGACAGGGCTTGTGGCGAAGGCCAGGGCATTGGAGGCGCTGGCGCCGGCCGGTGCGAAGCCGAAGCCCAGGAGGCCGAGGGCATTGCGGCCCTTCGAATTGTAATCGATCTGAGCGTAGCTTCCGAAGAAGGCCGACCGCCAGGCCGGTGACCAGTAGTGGAGCATCGACGCGACGGCCGAAAATGACGTCGACAGCTCGAGACGGCCCGTGGTGGGGTTGAGGACCGCATCGGCGTAGTATTGGGCGAACGAGCCGCCACCCACGGGCGCTGCGCCGAGGGCATCGTACGGAGCCGTGTAGTTCGAGATGCCCGTATAGGCGATGGCACCCTGGCCGTAGGCGCCCTGGAGGTACAGCGTATCGCCCGTCGCGATGAACGGCAGATTGACCTTCAGGCCGCCCTGGACCGCCCATCCATAGGCGTTCGACGCGCGTCCCGTGGGCGATATGCCGAGACCGGTGGTGGCCGTGGTGATGCCCCCCACCGTGCTTCCGGCATCGCCCGCATTGATCTCGTGGACGGCGGCCGACACCTGGGCGGATCCCCAGGCCTGATCGATGCGTGCCACGCCGATGAAGTCGGGCATCCGGCTTTTCTGGGTCACATCGACGAAAGCCACGTTGCCGGGACCGACCACGATCGGCGCGAGGAAGGTCGCGGGCGTGAACGGGTTGAAGGCGTTGCTGTAGCCCGCGAACCCGCCGCCCGCCGTGAAGGCGCCGACAGCGGCCCCAGTGCCGAAGATCGGGAAGCGGCGATAGACCGGGTCTTCCATGGAGGCCGTCAGGGTGACGCCGTTCCCGAGCGTCGCCGAATAGGCGAGCAGGTTCGTGCTGAACGTGTCGGATCCGGCCGTTCCGCCGATCAGCTCGAAGTCGTGGGCATAGAAGTCGAAGAACGAGGAGGCGCGGCCCGCGGTCAGGCCGGCGAATTGAATGAACGCCTTGTCGGCGTTGATGTAGGTTTGCGTGCGCCCGAACGCGTCGGCGCCGAGTCCGGCGATCGCCAGGCTCTCGCGCTGCCTCGATCCGGAGGTCAGGAACGGGCCGCTGCGGTTGGCGACGTCGACCCGCAGGAAGGCTCTCAGGGTTCCGTAATCGGTCTGGGTCCGCGCATCGAGGTTGATCCGCATCAGGCCCAGATATCCGGTCAGGTCGCCGCCACCGCCGGTGCGGACCTTGCTGGTCTGATACAGGAAGTCATACCGCGCCCTGCCGGATATGCGGAGGCAGGTATCAGTGCCGGGAATATAGAAAAAGCCCGCTCCGTACGCGTTGCAAACGCGCACGAATTCGACTGGCGCTGACTTCAGGGTCGGCAAATCTGCGGCTTGTGCGCCTGCAATCGGAAGCATCAGAGCTGAAGAGCCCAGTAACAGCGCCTTGATTTTGGTCATGGTGTCCCCGCATCCGACGCCGTGGCCATGGAGGTGCCAGCGTCAACCCAATGATCCGCGTTCACGCGCGTGCGGGATGACCGGCACGATGCGACGTCGCAGTGTTTTGAAGATTTGGCCGGCCTATCGATCGGCAGCTTGACCGTATCTATCAAGTAATGATTTTACAAATAAATTAGACTTGTATTTTTCAACTACAATTCGGTTCCTTAAATTTGTTTTTGTATCTGAATCTTGAAACGACGACGAAGCGCGGGGCTTTGCGGTTGCGACGTTTCCGCGGCCAGGCAAGGTCCTGCTCAGGGGGAAGCCGCGGACGGGATCGCCGATCGTCCGGGTGAGCGGCGGCGCCACGGCGCCTGTCCGTCGTCGCGATGTCACGCGCAACCATCGAAACGGATCGCCGTCCGCGCCCCGCGTTCCCGCCGGCGGCCCCATCGGTCCGGGGAGACCGAAAGCCTCTGCGGTCATGCTCTCGAGGGAGGCGCTGACGCTCCTGAGCGTGCATTGGACCGAATGCCGTGCCGATGTCGCTCGATGGCCGGCCCGCCCTACCAGCCGGACAAAGCAGGCCGGCAGGATGCGACATGGATCCGCCGGCCATTGCCCGCGGGCATCAGCGGACCCCGAATGGAAACGATGGCGCAGCCGATGCGATCGGTCGCCGAACCACGATGGCCGGACCGTTTCGCAACGGGGGATTCGGTCGATCGCTCAGGACGGCGCCGTTAAGCATATCCGCGAGGAATCTCGGATTTGAAAGCTCGGCCATATCGCCGGGTGTGGTCTATGATTTACAAAGTCCTAACGCAGGTCGGATAAATTGCGCCGATTGAGCGGAGGATCGAATGTCGGAACCGCTGACCCTCGCGCCCCATCCGCCTCGTGGCGCCGCGGCACCGTCCGAACCGGGCGTGCGCCTCGACCGGCATCCCCGCTCCGATACCGGCACGATCGTCATCCATTGGATCGTCGCCGGCGCGATGGTTGCGAGCCTGCTCACGGGCCTGCGCATCTCGGCCGACGCTCCTGTGGCGCGCACCGCGAAATTCCTGGCCCCGTTTCTGCCGCAGGGCGAAGTCTGGACCGTGCACTTCGTGGCTGGTCTCACGCTGTTCTTCGCGATCACGGCCTATGTCGTCTACCTCGTGCGCGGACGTCTCACGGATCGCAATGGCCTGTCCCGGCTCCGCGCGCTCCGCGTTAGCGGCCGGAGCAAGGCGGCGCGGAAGGCGCGGTGGGGTGGCGTCAACGTCGCCCTGCACTGGCTGATCTATGCCGTCACCCTTGTCCTGACCGGTACCGGCATCGCGCTCTATCTCGGCTATGGCGGCTGGGTCGTCTGGCTGCACGCCACCTGCGCCCTGGGCGCGCTGGCCTACATCGCCATCCACACCCTCGCGCATTTCATGTATGGCGGGCTGTGGCAGCTCCTGCGGCTCTTCCGCCCCGCGCCCCTGGCGGACGGGGCGACCCGCCGCCGTCGGCCCTTGCTGGCGGCCGCAATCGTCGGCCTGCCCGTGGTGGGTTTGCTGGCCTGGGCAGATCTGACGGGTCGCTCCACCCTCGTGGTCGACAAGGTTCCGGTCGGGCCCGACCTGTCGAAGCTCCTCGACGATCCCGTCTGGCGCACCGCCCGACCGGTTTCGGTCCGGACGATGCAAGGCGCCAATTTCGGCGGCACCGGCGAGACCACCGTGGAGATCCGCGCGGTTCGCGATGGGGCGAACGTCTACTTCGCTTTTCGATGGTGGGACCCCTCCCGCTCGCTGAAGCGCGTGCCGATGATCAAGAAGGCCGACGGCTGGCATCTCCTCGACGCGGACGCCGCCAAGGCGGACGTGACCGGATACTATGAAGACAAGCTCGCCGTAATCTTCTCGCGCTCCGATGCCTTCGGCAGCGGCGGCTCGACCCATCTCGGTGCCCGCCCCCTGCCGGACGCCCCCGCGCCTCTGAACGGCCGCGGCTACCACTACACCACCGACGGCAGCTACATCGACATGTGGCAGTGGAAGGCGGCCCGGGGCGGCATGCTGGGCGTCGTCGAGGACATGCATATCGGGCCGCCCACCGAGCCGACCGCCGCGGAGCGGGCGGTGAAGGGCCGCTACCAGGCGGGCTACTGGGGCGATCCCGGCACAAGCACGTACCGCTACAATTTCCGCTTCGAGGGCCCCGGTGGCTACGAAGGCGCCGTCGAGCCGCTGCGGCTGCCCAAGGACTGGCGGGCCACCGTGGCCAGGCTCGGGACGATCGATCTGGGCCTCGATGCCAGTACCGCGCCGGGCTCGGCGTGGTGGATGGTCGAGAAGACCGAGACGGTTGCCTACTCGGCGGCCGGCGACGCAGAGATACCGGTCGGGACCGTCATGCCGGGTGTACTCATGACCGACGGCTATTCGGGCGATCGGGCCGGAATCTCGGCGGCGGCCGACTGGGCTGACGACCATTGGACCCTGGTGGCCTCGCGCAAGATCGCGACCGGCAGCAAGTACGATGTCGATTTCCTGCCCGGCAGCAAGTTCTTCCTCTACGTCTCGGCCTTCGATCACACGCAGACCCGCCACACGCGGCACATGCGGCCGGTCGAAGTCCTGCTGCGCTGACGCGGGATCGCAGCATGACCGATCGCGTCTCCCTCGTCGTCAATGGCCGGCCCATCAGCGCCGGCGCCGGACAGACCCTCCTCGACGCGGGTCTGGCATCCGGCCAAGCGATCCCGCACGATTGCGCCACCGGCCAGTGCGACACCTGTCGGGTCCGGATCCATTCCGGCTCGGTGGACGATGCCGGGACCCGCATCGGCGACACCGTCCTGGCGTGCCGGGCGCGTCTGACCGCCGACATCGCCATCGAGTTCGACGAGGTTCCCGACGTCGTGCGGCGGGCCGGCATCGTGGACAGCGTGGTCGAGCTCACTGCCGAGATCGTCGAGGTCACGGTCGCGTTGCGCAAGCGGCTGATCTATCTCCCGGGACAGTACCTCCGCGTCTCCTTCGCCGGCCTGCCCGCCCGCGACTACAGCCCGACCCTCCGCATGGACGGATCCGGCGAGCTGAACGAATTGATCTTCCAGATCCGCCGGCAGCCCGACGGCGTGGTGTCGCCGCAGCTCGGCGGACGGATCGGACCGGGAACCGCCGTGAAGGTCGAGGGTCCGTTCGGAGCCGCGTTTCACAGGTCGGGGCGCGGTCGTCTCGTCGTCGTTTCGTCCGGCGTCGGCTTTGCGCCCGCCTGGGCCGTCGCCCGAGCGAGCCGCCTGCGCGAGCCGAAGCGCGACCTGCTCGTCGTGGCCGGCACGCGCGAGCCGCAGAATCTCTACATGCGTCCGGCCCTGGAATGGCTGCGCGACCGGGGGGCGGCGACGATCTTGACGTGCAGCGGTCGCAACCCACCCTCCGACGCCCGAGCCGGGCGGCCGACCCTCCATCTGCCGAGGCTCACGCGGGACGACACGGTTCTGGCCGCCGGCGCCCCCGAGATGGTCGCGGCGGTGCAGTTCCTGGCGGCCGCGACTGGTGCGACCTGCTACGCTGATCCGTTCTACGCCGCCACACACAAGCCGGACCGGAGCCCGCCGTCCGACACGAACTTCCTCCAGCGTTTTCTCCAGCGCGTGGCAGGTAATCGGACCGCGAAAACGGATCCGGTCGCCTAGCAGATCGTCAACCACATCTTCAAAGCAACCTAGTTGGTGACTCGAGGTTAAGCATTCGAGACGCATTCTGCGGCAATGGGCCCCATATTCGCGAACGTTCGAAGCGCTACCGCGCTCGCCATTCTCCTTCTGACCGCGTCGACCGGCGTCCGGGCGGAGGATCTCCCGATCGTGGGTACGGGCGACGGGATCGAGATGCTCCAGGCCGTCGCCGATTCCTACAATGCGGAGCATGGCCAAGCCCGCGTCTCGGTTCCCCCGAGCATTGGCTCCGGGGGGGCCGTGGCGAGCGTGGGCGGTGAGCGCCAGAAGCTCGGGCGGGTCGCGCGTCCGCTCACCGAGACGGAGAAAGCGCAGGGCCTCGTGGAGGTGCCGCTCATCCGAATTCCGTCGGCGATCTTCGTTCATCGCGGTGTCGGCGTGGCGACGTTGACGAGCGCGCAGGTGGCCGCGGTCTTCTCGGGCGGGATCGACAACTGGAGTGCCCTCGGCGGGCCCGATCTGAAGATCCGGGTGGTCCGCCGCGAGGAGACCGACAGCACGCTGTCGGTGCTCCGGGCGACCATGCCGGGCTGGCGTGATCTCGTCCTGACCAGCCGCTCGAAGACCGCGACCACCACGCAGGACGCGATCGCGACCGTTCGGGATACGCCCGGCGCCATCGGCTTCGGCCCTTTCTCTCCGGGTCTGGCAAGCGATTTCACGGTCCTGTCGATCGACGGCAGGGCGCCGCGTGACCCGGGCTATCCCAGCGCGGTGACCCTGGCGCTCATCTACAAGACCGCCACGAAAGACGCGGAGGCGTCGGCGTTCCTCGCCTTCGCCACGTCGGATCGCGCCGGGCAGCTGATGGCGGAGCGGGGCGGCGCCCCGCTCAAGCCGTGACGGGCACCGTCTTCTCGCGATCCCTGCGCGCGCGCCTCGTCGGTGCGACGCTCTCGACGGCCGCGATCGCACTCGCGGCTCTCGTTTTCCTCGTGGTTCTCCGCTCCGAGCAGACGTTGCGGGAACAGGCGCAGGAAGTCACGACCTGGTCCGAAACCCAGCTCTCCGATCGCCTCCTGAGCGATGCCAAGCTCGCCGCGGCCCGACTCGCGATGCAGCGTGAGGATGTCGAGCGCCGCTTCGCCACCATGGCAAAGCGCTGGGATGTGGTGAAGGCGGTGTTCTCCGGCAACACGGTGGCGGCGTCGGAACTC
>NZ_BACT01000210.1:0-3336 GCF_000333255.1 Methylobacterium sp. B1
CTTCCGGGCCGAAGGCGGTGGTTAAGTAGGATCGCCGGAAGGCTCAGCCACGAACGGGGCGACTGCGCCGAAGCTCAGGGCGGCTTGGACGAGAATGTCATCGAGCGTATCGGCAGCCCAAAGCGCGCCGTCGAATACGGACCACAGGATCTGGCGCATCGCTCTCCTCCCGCCGCATCCCGGGACGACGCCGCTCCCCGGCGTCGACCCGGGATGCGGCGCTCATTCGGTTCGCATCTGCATGCTCAGACGAAGTGCATCGGCAGGGCACGATCGAGGACTTCGACGTAGGTTCCGGCCAGGACCGCGATGGTGGCGAGGGCGGCGGCGGCGGCAAGGGTGAGACGCGCAGTGAGGGTCATTGGAAGTCTCCATCGGATCCGCGACTGTCTTCGCGGTGTGATCCCGATGTAAGCTCAAGCTTTTCGGGCCGAAGTGCTCCCGCACACCTGAAAACGGGTCGCGTGACCGTCGAGCACAGGGGAGCGGCAGTCCCTTCGGGAGCGTCGCGGGGCCGGAACGATCGCCGACGGCATCGACGGCGCGGGTCAGAGGGCTGACGTGGCGTTCCCGTCCGCCGAGATCGTCTCCCTCTCACACAAGCCTCCCCCTGCGACGGCGTCTGGGTGACCTTCACGGGATGTCCGCCACCGCGACAGCGCCATCCCCGACGAGGGCGCAAAGGACGAACGGATCGCCGGCCAGACCCACCATGCGCCCGATGGGAATGCCGAACGGCCGATGGCTCTGATAAGCAGTCCGGGCGGAAACATGCGGCCGCGTCCCCGACCCTCGCGCAGGTCTGGGCGGCCCGAAGCGAACGGGATCCAGAACGCCATGGCAGGGATGGTCGAGATGCAGAACAGCCCCTGGGTCGACCGCATCCCCGTCGCGGTCAAGCAGGCCTGTCCGGCGATCTGGATCAACCCGGCGGTGGCCGATAGTGCGTCCGTCCTCCCGGATCTGGCGCTGGGCAGAGCCGACGTCGACGGTGCGGTGGCACGCTGGCAGCGCTTCGCACCGTTGCTGACGCGCCTCTTCCCGGAGGAGGTGTCAGGCCGGATCGATTCACCGCTGATCCCGCTGGCGGCCGGCTTGTCCGACACCATCCTGTGTGGAGCGGGGGGCCGTGTGCTGGTCAAGGCGGACCATGCATTGCCGGTGACGGGCTGCATCAAGGCACGCGGCGGCGTCTACGAGGTCCTGGCCTACGCCGAGGCGCTGGCCGCGCAGGCCGGACTGCTCGCCGAGGGCCGATCCTATGCGGCCTTCGCGGACCCGGAATTTCGCGACCAGTTTGGCCGCCACATCATCGCGGTCGGCAGCACCGGCAATCTCGGCTTCAGCGTCGGACTGATGGGACGGGCGCTCGGATTCGCGGTGGAAGTCCACATGTCGCACGATGCCAAGGCCTGGAAGAAGGAACGCCTGCGGGAACTCGGCGCCCGCGTGGTCGAGCATCGCGGCGATTACGGTGCGGCGGTCGCGGCGGCGCGCAACGCCTATTCCGGACGCGGCGACGCGCATTTCGTCGACGACGAGGATTCGGTCGAGCTGTTCCTGGGCTATGCGGCCGCGGCCCTCGACCTGGAGCGCCAGCTCGCTGCAGCCGGGATCCCGGTTGGACCGGCCCATCCCCTGTTCGTCCATCTGCCCTGTGGCGTCGGAGGCGCGCCGGGTGGTGTCGCCTTCGGCCTGAAGCTGCTGTTCGGTGATTCCGTGCATCCGGTCTTCGTCGAGCCCGTGGCGTCGCCCTGCATGCTGGTTCAGCTCGCGGCGGGCCTCGAACGGCCGGTGAGCGTCTACGATGTCGGTCTCGACAATCGCACCGCCGCCGACGGGCTGGCGGTCGCCTCCGCGTCCATGCTGGTCGCTCGCACCCTCGAGAAGCTTGTCCGGGCCGTGGTCACGGTCCCCGACGATGCGTTGTATCGTTGGCTCAAGATCCTCTGGACGGAGGCGGGTATCCGCCTGGAGCCTTCCGCGGCGGCCGGCTTCGCGGCGGCGGGACGTTTTGCACAGACCATCCCGGCGGAGACGCGCGCCGCCGCAACCCACGTCATCTGGACGACCGGTGGTGCGCATCTCCCGGCCGAGGAGTTCGAGGCGGCGCTCGCCCGCGGCTGAGGGGCCTTTCTCGGGGCGGATGCCGACATCGCGCGCCCCTTCGAACAGGGCTCGACGATCAGTACCGGGTGGATACGCTCTGCGTCCCCGACCAGGGTGCCGCGAGGTAGACGGCGTCCACCACTCTGACGCGGTCCGCCGCCTCGCCGCGCTCCCGAGACGCGACGATCATTCCATCAGATCGGTCAGGGCCCCGATCTCGTCGGCATTCTTCCAGACCGTCTCGCAACCGATCACCTTCTCGGTGGCGTCGATCGTCAGCTGGAATTCAGCGGGAACCCGCTCCGTGCCGACCAGCCGAAGGCGCACGCCCCAGCGGGACATGTCATGGACCACACAGGGTATCGTCGGGTGACCCGCGACCGCGATACGTCCGTGCAAGTTGACTGATACGCGCCGGGCGCTTCGCTCTTCGATCATGACAGCTCGACCCCAAACAGGGTCAAGCTAGTGGCGAGGGCTCAAAAAGGTCTTCACGGATTCATTCGAATTGCCGGAATGGGCCTGCCATGACGGCTGCGGCCCGCCGCCGACCTCACGCACGCAGAGGTCTAAGGATAGGCGTGCCGGCGTGCGCGTTCGAAGGCATCCGCGCACGCCTTGTCGAAGAGCCTGCACGGCGCCGGCGCATCGCCGGGTTCCGCCAACATCGGCTGACCGCGGATGTCTCCGGCTGAATGCACTTGAGAATATCGCGACCGCGGATCGAAATAGGGATCCGACGTGTAGCTGCTCATGAACGCGCCCCCTGCCGCCATCTCGCTCTCCGCACGCGCGGACCCGACCAAGCGCAGCAGCGTCAAGGCCAGGATGAGGAGCCCCAGGTATCGTCCGACCACCGGCTTAACTCCTCGTCGAGCCTGACATCATCAGCACAGACGCCGATCGATCGGCGTCTTCATCCCGCCCCGGAGCGGCGGTGACGGGGGCCGCTCAGGTGTCCGAGAGGTTCGCTCGCCGCCATGGCACGGGGTGAGAGCACAGGCCGCAATCCGGCCGAAACGAGGCCCTGCGGTTCGATCACGCGAGACATCGGAGCCACCCCGGCACCCCGGGTCGCGTGGCACGGGCAGCCCCGCGATACGCGACAATGGCACCGGATCGGTCGGAGCGGCGCCAGAATGATCGTGCAGGATGTGCAAGAGACGCAATTAAATAAGTCTTCTGGCAGTAAAAATTCAATTTTTTTCCAAATACCTTTTAATTTTC
>NZ_BACT01000209.1:0-1942 GCF_000333255.1 Methylobacterium sp. B1
GAAGGCCGTCATCGGAGCCTCCAAGGATCAGCTCAAGGCTGCGCCGGAATTCAAGTACGACGGCAAGTTCAAGCGCTGAGATCCAGATCTCAGACGAGGCCGGGCAGAACGCCCGGCCGACCATTCGGGTCTCGCGGTGGAACGATCGCGGGACCCGTCGTGGCGGCCGAGGCCTAACGCAGCGCCGGGCCGCCATGACACGATCGACGACAGTGCTGTCTGTCCCGACCGCACGAGGCGGAATGACAGGCTATCGCGACGGTGCGACGGTGTCGCCCTGGGAGGGGCGATCAGGCGCTCGGTGAAGCGGTCCACCGGGGCTTTCCAGAGCCTGACGCGCCAAGCAGGCGACCAAAGCGTCGCGTTTGGCCTGACGCAGCACGATCCGGGCGGCGGCCCGTGCGTTGGCGGCGCGCAACTCGGCGCGCGGGCCTCCATCGCGAAGGGCCCGCCATGCCAGGGCACGGAACCATCGGACGTTGGCCAGGGCTGCGGCGCGCCGGCTGAGCGGCCCACCGACATCGAGCGGCTTCTCCAGTGTCACGGACGCCATGGGCTCAATCCTGAAGTGCGACTCGCCGCTTGTCCGAACAGAGACAAGAGATGGCGAGTTCCGAGGAGCTGGGCAATAGTCCATACGGTCATAACTTTCGGCCGACGCGCGAAGACTGCGCATCCGTGATATTTTCCGGACCGGCACCGTCTCGGCTTCGATGGCCCGGGTAAGACGCGGCCTTCTTTGACGCGGACCGGTCGGGAACACCCCAGCGCGTTGAGGACTTCACGGAGCTGGGAGCCGGAGCGACGGCAATCCGGTCCGGTGGATGCCGCAAGAGGGCAGCGTGCCGACGATCTTCGATGCCCATACCTTCGCCCTTACCGCGCATGCCGGTCAGCTCGACAAGTGTGGCGAGCCCTGCATGCGGCACCTGGAGCGCGTTGCGAACGCGGCCCTGGCCCGAGCCGGTCACGCCCGACTCAGCGACGGACTCGACATTGACCCGATGCGAGTGATGCAGGCGGCGCTCCTGCACGATGTGCTGGAGGACACGTCACGCACAACGACAGATCTTCAGGAGGCCGGTTTCGAGGCGGATATTATCAGAACGGTCACGCTTCTCACGAAGCCCGCCAGCCGGATCGCCTATTCGGAACGGATTGCGGCCCTGATCGGATCGGGTGATCTCGCGGCATTGCTGATCAAGATGTCCGATACGGAGGACAATCTTCGTCCCTCCCGGATACCGCCCGATGCCGCCTTCCTGCGCGAGCGCTACGCCGACGCCTTCGCGCGTCTGAAGTCGGCTGCGGCGGTGGCGGGATACACAGGGCGCTGAGGCCCGGGGGCAAACGGGTCGCGGCGTGATCCGCTTCCGACATCTCCGTGCCGCCGAACGGCAACGCCGCGATCCGCCGCCTAGAGCGGACGGAAAGCTGAAGGGTGAGGTCCCGGCTGCCGGGCTTGGCCTTCGCCGGTCAGGGTGCCCTTCTCGCCACCCGGGCTGCCGGCGGCACCGTCTGGCGTCTGAGGGAGATCGACTCGGAACTGATGATCGTCCCCCGGATTGCATCGTCTGCGGATGCTACCCCCGCTTTGGCCGCGGAGGACGTCGCCGTAGCAACGCGGCGGGAGCAAAGTTCCGAGCGACGCAGGCTTCGGGCCAGCGGTCCTCAGCACTGAAGCCGAGCGCTGTTGGTTCCGTTCCATCCAATTGCAAGAAGGAGATTCCATGCCGTCGATCAGTCGTCTCTCGCTGGTAGGATTCATGCTGATCGGCCTCGCGGCCTGCGACGACAAACAGGCGCAGAACAATACACCGACGAAGCCCGACGCCACGAAGATGGAACCGCAGACCGATCAATCCGCACCGAACCCGCCGAAGCGCTAGAACCGTTCCCGATCGCCTCGCGATCAGGAGCGGCTCAAAGCCTTCGTCCTAAG
>NZ_BACT01000208.1:0-2358 GCF_000333255.1 Methylobacterium sp. B1
CCATTGGTGAGTGATCGACGCGCCTGGTCCGTGGGGGACTGGCCCGTTCGTGCTTACCGAAGGCGTCTCGCTGATCGACTCGCGCTCCGACCGCGTGGTCATGGAGCCCAACGAGACCTACTGGAATCCCGACCGCAAGCCGACGGTCCGGATCGTCTACGACAACGTGATCGGCAAGGCGGAGGGCATCAAGTCGGTAGCGGCCGGTGACGGCCGGGTCGACGTGGTCTTCGATCTGACACCGGACGAGGCGCACGCCTTCCCGGCGAGCGAGCATGGAAAGATCCAGACGAAGAAGGCGAAGACGATCCTGACGGGCGTTTTCAACGAGAATCGTCCGGACTCACCTTGGCGCAACCCGGAGGCCCGCCGGGCCTTGAACCTCGCCATCGACCGCGAGTTCGTGCTCCACCAGGGCGCGCACGGATACGGCACGGTCATCCCGGCATTCATCCAGCCCGGCCGTTACGGGGCGGATCCGGAGATGAAGCCGTTCCCGCACGATCCCGAGGCCGCCAAGCGCGCCCTCGAGGCTGCCGGGATCGGGGGGCGGGAGCTCGTGTTCGTCGCCTCGCCGGCCTGGGAGGGCGTGGTCGCGGCGATCGGGCAGTGCCTCGCGAAGATCGGGCTCGGCTGCCGGTTCGTCAGTGCCAAGGAGGAGCCGCCGGAGGAGTTCGACGTCAAGCTCGAATGGTACTTCGACTGGACGCCGCAATATCCGGTGGCCTGCGTCCACCGGGAGTTCTTCGGGAAGGACGCGACCCTGCGCCAGGGTCCGGAGGATCCGGACTTCGACGCCCTCTACGACAAGCTCCTGCACACGCCGCACGAGCCGCAGCAGGAGGAGGTGGTGCGGGCGGTCGAGCGCTACCTGCAGGACCAGGCCAAGGCCCTGTTCCTGTACGCGCCCTACACGCTGTTCGCCGTGTCGGACCGCGTGGCGTTTACGCCCTACGACACATGCATGTCGGAGCTTGCCGAGACCCGGATCAGGGGTTGAAGCGGCAGGCGGCGCGGGGCTTCCTGCGCCGCCACCCCAGGAAAGTGTTCTGATCCGGAGCGAGCACAGCGTGATCGTCGTCACCGCCGGCCATATCGACCACGGCAAGACGGCTCTGGTGAAGGCGCTCACCGGGATCGACGCCGACCGTCTGCCGGAGGAGAAGGCCCGCGGCATAACCGTCGATCTGGGCTTCGCCTACACGCGTCTTGGGACCCGAACCGTCGGCTTCGTGGACGTGCCTGGTCACGAGCGGCTGGTGCGTACGATGGTGGCCGGCGCCACGGGCGTCGACTTCGCGCTGATCGTCGTCGCAGCCGACGACGGCGTGATGCCCCAGACCCGCGAGCACATCGCGATCCTCGACTTGCTCGGCCTGCGCCGGGCGGTCGTCGCCATCACCAAGAGCGATCGGGTCGACGACCGTCGCCTGTCCGAAGTCGAGGCGCAGGTCCGCGTCGCGCTCTCCGGCACCGGCCTCGCGCACGCACCCGGCAACGCGCCGCTCGAAGCGCCCGTCCAAGCGCCCATGATCGCCTGCTCGGCGCTGCGCGGGACCGGCATCGCCGACCTCGCCCGGTACCTGGAAGAGGCTGCAGCCAGCCCGTCCCCTGGGGCCGCCGGGACAGAGTTCCGGCTCGCGGTCGACCGCTGTTTCACTGTCGTCGGCGCCGGCCTCGTCGTCACGGGGGCGATCCATGCCGGCGCCGTCCGGGTCGGCGATCATCTCGTCGTATCCCCCAGCGGGTTCGAGGCGCGGGTGCGGGGCCTGCGCGCCGGCAACGAACCGTGTGATGTCGCGGAGGCCGGTCAGCGCTGCGCCATCAACCTGTCCGGTCCCCGCCTGTCCCGCGCGGGTATCCACCGGGGTGATTGGATCCTGGCGCCGCAACTCCACGGCCCCGCCAGCCATCTCGACGTGGCGCTGCGCGTCTTGCCGGGCGAGGCGCGTCCGCTGCGTCACCGCACGCCCGTCCACATCCATCTCGGGGCGGCGTCCGTGACCGGACGGGTGCTCCTGTCACCCGGAATCGCGGTCGAGCCCGGCGCGGCGGCGCACGCACGGATCGCCCTCGACGGCAGCCTCGGCGCGCTGCACGGGGACCGCTTTGTGCTACGCGACGCGTCCGCCGCCCGCACGCTCGGCGGCGGCCGGGTCATCGACATCGAGGGAGCCCGCCGGGGAGCCTGGGCGCCGGGGCGACGCGCGGTGGTCGCGGCGCTGGACACGCCGGATCATGCTGCGGCGCTCACCGGCCTCCTCGACGTGAGCGAGGCAGGAGCCGACCTCGACCATTTCGCCCGCGTGCGGAATATCCCGAGGCCCGCCCTGGAAGCCTTGACGTGCGCGCACGGCG
>NZ_BACT01000207.1:0-23630 GCF_000333255.1 Methylobacterium sp. B1
ACGCTCGCCGCGACCGATCTCGCAGCGATTGTGATCGTGGCCCTGGGCGTCGAGTTCGCTTACCACGCCCTCGCCCAGGACAGCGCATTCTGGGCGAGCAGCGTTCGCGGCCTGCGCCTGTCGGCGCTGCTGGGACTGGTGATCATCGCCGCGAACGTCCTGCGCGAGGAGTACAGCCTCGAGAACGTCATGGCGCAGAAGCCGGGCGTTCAACGGGTGGCCTCCCTCTGGCTGGTCGCCTGGGCCGCCGTGCTGGTCGTGAGCTTCATGACCAAGACGACCAACGATTATTCGCGCCTGATCTCGTTCGGGACGTTCGCCGTGGGCCTTCCGGTCCTGATCGCGGCCCGGGCATCGGTGCGGCGCCTCGTGCGGGCGCGGCTCAGTGCTGGCTCGGCCACGGCCAGCCGGATCCACCTCGTCGGCTACGAGGAGGACATCGCGCGCTTCTACGCCGGCAAGGAAGCCGATCATCTCGGCTCGCGGATCATCGGGACCAGCTACCTGCGACGGGTCGATCCCGGCGCCGACGTGGCCACCCGATACGACCAGCTGCAGGAGGATCTCGACCTCGCGGTCTCGGTGGTGCGATTCCTCCGGCCGGACGACGTCTTCGTGCTCGTGCCGTGGGCCGACACCGCGGAGGTCGAGCGGTGCATCGACGCGTTCCTGCGGGTGCCCTCGGCCCTGCATCTGCGCCCCGGCGCCGTCCTCGATCGCTTTCCCGATCTGCAGGTCGCCCGGGTCGGCGGAGTCTCGGGGATCAATATCGGTCGTCGGCCGCTCAATCTGGGCGAGGTGATGCTGAAGCGCCTCCTCGATCTGACCTTGGCGACCATCGCCCTGGTTTCACTGTCCCCGTTGCTGGCGGCCATCGCCGTTGCGATCAAGCTCGACAGCCCCGGCCCGGTCTTCTTCCGGCAGAAGCGCTACGGTTTCAATCAGCAGCCGTTCGGCGTCTTCAAGTTCCGGTCGATGCGCACGGATGCGAATGCCGCCTTCCGGCAGGCGACCCGCAACGACAGTCGGATCACCCGGGTCGGCGCGATCCTGCGCCGGACCAATCTCGACGAGCTGCCCCAGCTGATCAACGTCCTGCGCGGAGAGATGTCGCTGGTGGGTCCCCGCCCGCATGCGCTGGCCCACGACCGGAGCTTCGAGCGGCGGATCGCCCTCTATGCACGCCGCCACAACGTGAAGCCTGGGATCACGGGTTGGGCTCAGGTCAACGGCTACCGGGGGGAGACCCAGACCGACCTCGCCATGGAGCAGCGCGTCGCCTGTGACCTGCACTACATCGACAACTGGTCGATCTGGTTCGATATCCAGATCATGATCCAGACGGTCATTTCGCGCCGCGCATACCAGAACGCGTTCTAAGGCGCGGGCGCGAGGCGGTCGGGAGGCGCCATTCCCGCAGGCGTGGCACGCTCCTGGATTGCTCCCCGCCGCCAGCGCGGACGGGCTGGACCAGGCAACCTGGTCTCGCGGCTCAGGGTGCCAGCTTCCGCTGACGACAGGTGCCGCAATCGCCCTCGACCTCCAGGATACTGTGGGTCGGCGTGAATCCGGCCCGCTCCAGAGTGCGCCCGAGGCTGCCCTCGACCTCCTCCGACGAGGCCTCGTCGACGCCGCCGCAGGTCCGGCAGATCAGAAAAATCACCCCCTCCCCGGGCGCGTGGCCGTGCGCGCAGGGGATGAAGGCGTTGCGGCTCGCGATCCGATGCACCAGCCCTTGATCCATCAGGAAATCGAGGGCGCGGTAGACCGAGACCGGGGCCACACGCTTGCCCGGCGCGCTCAACCGCTCGGCGATGTCGTAGGCGCCCTGAGCCTTCCCGGCCTCGGCCACGGCCTCCAGCACCTCGCGGCGCAGGGGCGTGAACTGCAGACCGCGCTCGCGACAGAGGGCCTCGGCCCGCGCGAGAATGTCACCGGTGCCGGCGTGGCACGCGTCGTGACCCTCGTGACGGTGCATGATTGCTCCAAACATGATCCGCAGGTTGTCCCGCGGGTTTGTTACAGTGTATCACCGCGGCCCAGGACCGCACCAGTAGCTCTGCGTGGTGCCCGCGCCGGTGTCAGTGCGCGACGAGGATTCATTGCCGACTATACCCAGCCCGAGACGCGCGGCCCGACGATCGCTGTTCCAGAGCGGGATCGGCCTGCGGCTGGCGCTCGCCGCGACGCTCGCGGCGCTGGTCTGGCTGACCATCGCCTGGGCGCTTTCGGCATGAGCGGCCGAAATCCGGATCCGATCCGCCTCGTCGGCCTCACCCTCGGTTACGACCGGCATCCAGCGGTCCACCACCTCGAGGGGACCGTGCGAGCGGGCGACCTGCTCGCGCTGGTCGGACCGAACGGCGCCGGCAAGTCGACGCTGCTGAAGGGCATGGCCGGAGAGATACGCTGCCTCGACGGCCGCATCGAACGTGCGGGCGCCCTGGCCTACATGCCGCAGGCGGACGAGATCGACCGGAGCTTTCCGCTCACCGTCATGGATCTCGCCGGGATGGGTCTCTGGCGGCAGGCGGGGGCGTGGCGCAGCCTCGTCCGGCGGCGGCCGGCCATCGAGGCCGCGCTGGCGGCGGTCGGTCTCGAGGGCTTCGCGGCGCGGCCGATCGGCACCCTGTCGGGTGGTCAGTTCCGGCGCGCGCTGTTCGCCCGGCTGATCCTGCAGGATTGCCCCGTCGTGCTCCTCGACGAGCCGTTCACCGGGATCGATGCGCGGACGGTCGACGATCTGCTGGTGCTGATTGCGACCTGGCACAAGGAGGGGCGGACCGTGATCGCCGCCCTGCACGACCTCGCGCAGGTCCGCGCGCATTTCCCGACGACGCTGCTGCTCGCCCGGGAGCCCGTGGCCTGGGGGCCGACCGCGCGGGTCCTGACCGCCGAGAATCTGGCCCGCGCCCGCAACCTGTCCGAGGCCTGGGACGAGGGCGCGGCGATCTGTGAAGGACCGCGGAAGCCCGCGGAGCCGGCGCACGATCACGGCCGGGCAGCGCATCACCATCACGAGGACGCCGCGTGACCGATCCGTTCGGGTCTCTGTTTGCGCCGTTCGTCGAATTCGGCTTCATGCGCCGGGCGCTGGCGGGTTGCCTCGCCCTGTCGGTGTCGGCACCGCCCATCGGCGTCTTCCTGACGCTGCGCCGCATGAGCCTCATGAGCGACGCGATGAGCCACGCGATCCTGCCGGGGGCTGCGGTCGGCTTCCTGGTCGCCGGCCTGTCCCTGCCGGCGATGACGCTGGGCGGCCTCGTCGCCGGCCTCGCGGTGGCCCTGCTCGCGGGCGCCGTCACCCGGGCGACCACGATCCGGGAGGACGCCAACCTCGCAGCCTTCTACCTCATCTCGCTCGCCGCCGGCGTGCTGCTGGTCTCCCTGCGCGGATCGCAGATCGACCTCATGCACTTCCTGTTCGGCTCGGTCCTGGCCCTGGACGATTCCGCCCTCTGGCTGCTCGGCGGCATCAGCACGCTGACCCTGCTGGCGCTCGCCGTGATCTACCGGCCGCTCGTGATGGAATGCGTCGACCCGCTGTTCCTGCGGAGTGTCAGCCGCAGCGGCGGTCCCGTGCACCTCGCGTTCCTGGCGCTCGTGGTGGTCAACCTCGTCGGCGGGTTCCAGGCCCTCGGGACCCTGCTGGCGGTCGGCCTGATGCTGCTGCCCGCAGTGGCGGCCCGGTTCTGGGCCCGCGACTTGGCCGGACTGATTCCGGTCTCGATGCTGATCGCCGCCCTCGCGAGCGTCTCGGGGCTCAGCCTGTCGTACCAGTACGACCTGCCGAGCGGCCCGGCCATCGTTCTGGCGGCGGGGGCCCTCTATGTCGCCTCGATGATGGTGGGTCCGCGCGGCGGCCTGCTGCGCCGCCTCGTGCGGCCGCGTCACCTCGAAGCCTGATCAGGGCTGGTCCTTCAGGGCCGCGAGACCTTCGCGGTAGGTCGGATAAGCGAGGGCCACGCCGAGCTCCTCGCGGATCAGCCGGTTCCGCACGCGCTTGTTCTCGCCGTAGAAGCTGCGCGCCATCGGAGACAGGTCGGCGGTCTCGAAATCGATCTCGGGCGGCAGCGGCAGGCCGGTGAGGGAGGCGGCGTGCTCGGTCACCGTCTGGGGCGCGGTCGGCTCGTCGTCCGTGACGTTGTAGATCGCCCCCGGACGCGGGCGGTCGATGGAGGCCAGCAGCGTCGTGGCGATGTCGTCGACATGGATGCGGTTGAAGACCTGCCCGGCCTTCACGATCCGCTGCGAACGACCCTCGCGCAGTTTCACGATCGGGTTGCGCCCGGGTCCGTAGATGCCCGAGAGCCGGAAGACCTGCACGGCCTTCCCGGTCTCGGCGCCGAGCGCGAGCCACGCCGCCTCGGCCTCGAGGCGCACCTTCGACCGGGCGCTGCGTGGCGCCGCAGGTGTCGCCTCGTCGATCCACGCGCCGCTCTGGTCTCCGTAGACGCCGATCGTTGAGAGATAGCCGATCCAGCCGATCCGGCTCGCCGCGATGGCGTCCTCGTAGCGGGCGAGAACCGGGTCGCCCGCCTCGCCGGGGGGGGCCGAGGCGAGCAGCACGTCCGTGTCGGCGAGATCCGCGGCGATCCGGGGATCGTCGGCCTCCGGCCCGAAGGCGCGCACGGCGAACCCGGTCTCCGCCGCGACGCGGTCGGCGGCCGCGGGATCCGTGACGCTGGCGCGGACGGTCCCGAAACGCGCTCGCGCCCGTTCGGCGAAACGGCGGCCGGTGAAACCGAGCCCGAAGACAAAGAGATTCATGGGGCGGATGTCTCGCCCACGGGCGATTCCGTCAAGGCGGCGGCGGCCGTCCACTCGTCGCGGACATGGGTGTCGGTCTCGTGGTCGCCATGAAGTAGGCAGAGCGCGTGCACGGCATCCGGCGCGAGCAGCCGGCCGCAGGCCCAGACCGCCATGCCGCGCACCAGGGGAGACGCGTCATCGAGGGCCGCGACGGCCGCGCCCGCCAGATCGGGATCGCCGGAATTGCCGATCGCGATCATGACGTTGCGCAGGAAGCGGTCGCGCCCCGTGCGCTTCACCGGCGTGCCGGCGAAGAACGACCGGAACGCCGCATCGTCGAGACCGGCGAGATCCGCCAGCGCCGGGGCCGCCAGATCCGCCCGCGCGGCGAGCCGGTTCTCCGCCGCCGTACGGGCGAACTTGTTCCAGGGACAGACGGCGAGGCAGTCGTCGCAACCGAAGACCCGGTTGCCGATCGCCGGCCGGAACGCGGCAGGGATCGGACCGGCATGCTCGATCGTGAGATACGAGATGCACCGGCGGGCATCGAGCCTGTAGGGGGCCGTAAAGGCGTCGGTCGGGCAGATGTCCAGGCAGGCGCGGCAGGAGCCGCAATGGTCGCGCTCCGGTGGGTCGGGCTCGAATTCCGCGCTCGTGTAGATCGCCCCGAGGAGCAGCCAGTTGCCGTGTCCGCGGGAGATCAGCACCGTGTGCTTGCCCTGCCAGCCGAGGCCGGCCGCCTCGGCGAGGGTCTTTTCCATGACGGGGGCGGTGTCGCAGAAAACCTTCACGCGCACGTCGCCCTTGGCGGAGAGATACCCCCCCAATTCTTTCAGACGACCCTTCAAAACCTCGTGATAATCCCGCCGCTGTGCATAAGCGGCGATGGCCCCGCGATCCGGCCGGGCCACGAGGTCCAGGGGATCGTGCTCGGGCCGGTAGCTCATCGCGAGCACCAGGATGCTGCGCAGGCCGGGCCACAAGTCCACCGGGCGCGCCCGCTGGTCGGCCCGCTCCGCCATCCACTCCATGGTGCCGTGCGCGCCCTCGGCGAGCCAGGTCGACAGGCGGCCCGGAAGGTCCGGGAGCCTGTCGGGACGGGTGACGCGCAGGCCGCAGAAGCCGAGCGCCCGGGCCCGGGCCTCGACGAGGCGGCGGAGATCGGCGCCGAAATAGGTTCGTCGGGCGGTCAGAAATCCAGATCCGCGTAATGGGCGGCCGGTGCCATGCCGGGCACGCGGTCGGCGAGCAAAGCGCGGAACGAGGGCCGCGACTTGACCCGTGCGTACCAGTTCCGGGCCATCTCGTCCTCGTCCCAGGGCACGTCGCCCAGGTAGTCGACGCAGGAGAGATGGGCGGCCGCCGCCAGATCGGCATAGGTCAGGTTGTCGCCGGCGATCCATCGCCGCCTGGCGATCAGGTAGCCGATGTACTTGAGGTGGTAGCGCACGTTGGAGCGCGCGGCGCGGATCGCGTTCATGTCGGGCGGGCCGCCGCCCTCATGGGCCGACATGAAGCGCTTCGAGATCTTCTCGTTCACGAGGTAGGCTGTCACCTCGGACTCGAACTTGACCAGGAACCAGTCGAGCAGGCGCCGGACTTCGACGCGCTCGACGGTGTCCTCCGGCAGCATGCGCCGCCCCGAGAGCCCGAGGCCGCGGGTCTCGTCGAGATACTCGGCGATGACGCCGGCGCCGGGGACGACGAGCCCGTTCTGCTCCAGCAGCACGGGTGTGACGCCCGCCGGATTGATCAGCAGGAAGTCGTCGCGCCGTTCCCAGGGCCGTTCCTCGAACAGCGTCGGCTCCATGCCCATCTCGGCGAGTACGAGACGGATGAACCGGGAATTCGCGCAGAAGGGGAAGTGGTAGAGGGTTGCCATCGAGGCCGTGGAGGACGTTCGGTCTGCCAACGCGGCCTGTCCCGCGCTCGTCGAGGCCCCTGATGCGCAGTGTTTCGGCGCGCAGGACTTCGGACCGAGCGTTATTGCCCGACCGTTTCCGAGCCCTTAACACGCCCGGCCCGGCCCGGTAACCGCTCGTCAACCCTAATGGGCGAAGCCTCGGGCTCAACCATTTCGCGTGGCAGGCGGCGGCTCGACGGGGGCCGCAGCGCCCACGGCACAAGGCGTCACGATGGATCCGGCAAGCATCGGCAAGGCAGTGCTGCTCGCCCTTGTGGAGGGGGCGACCGAATTCATCCCGGTCTCGTCGACCGGCCACCAGTTGCTGGTCGGCCACTTCATCGGCTTCCACTCGCCCAACAACACCTTCGAGGTGCTGATCCAGCTCGGCGCGATTCTGGCGATCCTGCTGGTGTACTTCCGCCGCCTGCTGGCGATCGCCACGGCGGTGCCGTCAGATCCGAGGGCGCGCCGGTTCGTGCTCGGCATCCTGGTGGCGTTCCTGCCGGCGGCGATCATCGGCGGCCTCTTCTCCAAGCTGATCAAAGCCTACCTGTTCAATCCGTGGATCGTGTGCGCGACCCTGGTGGCCGGCGGCCTGGTGCTGCTCGTCATCGACGACACCGACCTCGAGGTGAAGAAGAAAGACGTCTACGACTTCACCCTGCCGATGGACCTGAAGATCGGCATCTTCCAGTGCCTCGCCATGATCCCCGGCGTGTCGCGCTCGGGCGCCACCATCGTGGGCGCGATGCTGATGGGCGCCGACAAGCGCTCGGCCACCGAGTTCTCGTTCTACCTGGCGATGCCGACGATGGCGGGCGCCTTCGCCAAGGACCTGCTCGACAATTACAAGTACCTTTCGAGCAACGATGTCGGCCTGATCGTGATCGGCTTCGTCGTGTCGTTCGTCTCGGCGCTGTTCGTGGTGCGGGTGCTTCTCGACTACGTCTCCCGCCACGGCTTCTGGCTGTTCGCGTGGTGGCGGATCATCGTCGGCGCCCTCGGCTTCGCCGGCCTGATCATCCTGGGCTGACGGGCCGGTCCCTCTCGGGCCCGGACGACCGGATCGGCGGATCCGCCTCGGCGGCTTGATCCGTCCGGTCGTCGGTCCGGGCGCCGTAGACGGGCCCGCAATGCGGAAATGCTGGCTTTGCCGAAGCCTGCCGGGTCGGCATGTCCGGTTTCCGGGCTCCCCGTCGCGCCGCCGGGACCGTCAAAAATCGGTGATGGGCGGCTTCAGCTTTCCTCAACCATCGGGCGATTGCCAGCGGCGGAGCGGCGTGCGAGGCAAACGCATGGAAGCGGTGCAGAAGACGCCGCGCTCTGGGACGTTCCGATGGAAGACACACCGCTCGCCGACCTCTTCGAGCCCGCAGACCGGGCGCGCTGGCTCGGCCTCGTCGAAGGCGTCCTCAAGGGCGCCGATTTCGAGAAGCGGCTGGTGTCGCACACGGCCGACGGCCTGCGGATCGAACCCCTCTACGGACCCGCCGCCCCGGCGGCCCAGCCGGTGCGTGAGCCGGCCCCCTGGCGCATCGCGCAACGGGTCGATCACCCCGATCTCGCCGCCGCCAACGCACAGGCGCTCATCGACCTCGAAGGCGGGGCCGACGCCCTCGTCCTGGCCTTTGCAGGCGCGGCGGGCGCCCGCGGCTACGGCCTGACCGCCGCGAGCGTCGAAGATCTCGACGCGGCGCTGAAGGGCGTGATGCTGCCCCTGATCGCCCTGCGGATCGACGCCGGCGGGCGCGGCCTGGAAGTGGCCCGGCTGGTGAGCGCGCTGGCGCAGCGCCGGGGCGAGGATCTCTCGACCTACGACCTCGATCTCGGCATCGATCCGGTCGGCGTTCTGGCGGCGACCGGAAGCCTCGGAGCGGTCTGGAAGGACATCGCCCCCGGTCTCGCCGAGACCGTCGCGGAGCTGGAAGCGGCGGGTTTCACCGGCCGAGCCTTCCTGGCCGACGGACGGCCCTATCACGAGGGCGGCGCCGGAGAGGCGGCGGAACTCGGGGCTGTGCTCGCCACCGCCGTCGCCTATCTGCGCGCCCTGGAGGATGCCGGTCACGACCTCTCCACCGCCCGTGACCGCGTCGCGATGCTTCTGACGGCCGATGCCGACGAGTTCGTCACGGTCGCGAAGTTCCGCGCGATGCGACGCCTCTGGGCCCGGGTCGAGCAGGCCTGCGGGCTCGATCCCAAGCCGCTGCGGCTCCATGCCGAGACCGCGTGGCGGATGATGACCAAGCGCGATCCCTTCGTGAACATCCTCCGCACCGGCATGGCGGCCGCCTCGGCCGGCATGGGCGGCGCGGACAGCGTCGCGGTGCTGCCCTACACCCAGGCCCTCGGATTGCCCGACGCCTTCGCCCGGCGCGTCGCGCGCAACAGCCAGATCGTGCTCATCGAGGAATCGCATCTCGCGCGCGTCAGCGACCCCGCGGCCGGCGCCGGGGGATTCGAGGCCCTGACCGCCGAACTCGCCGAGGCGGGCTGGGCGGCATTCCAGGCGATCGAGGCGGAGGGCGGCATCGTCGCCTCGCTCAGCGTCGGCAAGCTGCAGCGGCGGATCGAGCTGACCCGCGAGGCCCGGGCCAAGGCCGTGGCGAACCGCCGTGAACCGCTCACGGGCGCGAGCGAATTCCCCAACCTCTCCGAGAAGCCCGCGGCCGTCCTCGACGTGCCGCCCGTGGCCGGGCCGCGCGGGTCCAATTTCGGCGCGGGTTCGGCCGTCGCCTGCGACGCGCTGCCGTCCCTGCGCCTCGCGGAGCCCTACGAGGCCCTGCGGGACGCCTCGGATGCGTGTCTTGCCAAGACGGGCCGCCGGCCGGCGGTGTTCCTCGCCAATCTCGGCCCTGTGGCGTCGTTCAACGCCCGTGCGACCTTCGCGGCCAACGCCTTCGCGGCGGGCGGGATCGAGGCGCTGTCGAACGAGGGCTTTTACGACGCCGAGGCGGCGGCGGCGGCGTTCCGGGACTCCGGTGCCAGCTTGGCCTGCATCTGCTCCACCGACGCGATCTACGCCGAGCACGCCGTCGCGACGGCGGAAGCCCTGGCGAAGGCCGGCGCCGGTCCGATCTACCTCGCGGGCAAGCCGACGGACCTCGCCGAGCCGCTGAAGCAGGCGGGCGTGGCCGCCTTCCTGCATGTCGGCTGCGACCTGCTCGCCCTCCTCAACGCGGCCTTGCGCGCGGCTATGCGGGGTCCTGCGCCGCAGACCCCACGCTGAAAGGCGCCAATCCTCGCGAACCCGCCTCGTCCCAGATCCGATGACGTCTCGCTTCGCTCTCGCCCTGTTCCTCGTCGGCATGAGTCCCGCCGCCGCCGCGCCGCGCCAAGCGGCCCCGCCCGACCGGTTCGACGGCACCTGGAGCGTCGAGATCATCACCGAGACCGGGAGCTGCGACCGCGCCTATCGCTATCCGGTGCGGATCGAGAACGGACGGGCGCGCTTCATCGGGACCGCCTTCGTGGTCGAGGGCGGGGTGACCCGGAACGGGGCGATCCGGGGATCCATCTCGAACGGGGCCGCCACCGCCGACGTGCGGGGACGGCTTGACCGGAACGGATTCGGGGCCGGCACCTGGGTCGCGTCCGGCGCCCTCTCCTGCCGCGGTCACTGGAACGCCGAGCGGCGCGGCTGAGGCCGCGTGTGGCCGTCGCGAAACAGTCCGGATCTCGCCCTGAATCGGGCAGCTCGACCGTGCCGAAAGCCCCGATCCCGACGCAATCATGAGCGAGACCTGAACACCGTTCGGACACCCGACGAGGCCGCCCGCATGAAGACTTCGATCCTCGCCACCTTCGCTGTCCTCGCTCTCGTCTCGGGGGCCGAGGCGCGTCCTCACCGGCTTCCGGCTGCGTCGAAAGTGAACACGGCGGAGGCCGAGAAGGTGCTGGCGCCGCTGCGGCAGGCCGCCACCGAATGCTTCGCCGACACGGTGCTGTCGAACCCGAAGGCGACCGCCGAGGCGCGGGCGGGCCGCTGGTACGAGGCCGTCGGCATCACCGGCTTCCTCTGCCGCCCGGAAGTCGCCGCGATGATCCAGGCTCATGACCGCCTGTACGGCGCAAAGACGGGCGAGCGTTATTTCAAGGGCGCCTACGTCAAGCATCTCGACCAGCAACTCGCCGAGCGGCTCCAGCCGATGTTCGCCCGCAAGGCCGTCGCCAGCGCCGAGCCGCCGGTGGAGAAGGCCTCGGCAGAGGACTCGGCCGAGGGCAACTGAGCGGGAACCGTCCGGGCGTCCGTGTCTTCCCCGAGGCGGAGACGGCGATGCCTTACGAACTGCATTACTGGCCGATGATCCAGGGGCGCGGCGAGTTCGTCCGCCTCGCCCTCGAGGAAGCCGGCGCCGACTACATCGACGTCACCCGCCAGGATGACGAGGATGGCGGGATCGGCCCCATGCTCGACCGCCTGTCCGATCCCGGCAACCCGCGGCCGCCCCTGGCGCCGCCCTTCCTGCGCGATGGTGACACCGTCATCGGGCAGAGTGCCGCGATCCTGCTCTATCTCGGGCCGCGGCTCGGCCTCGTCGGCGCGTCGGAGCGCGACCGGATCTGGACCCATCAGCTCCAGCTCACCATCGCGGACGCGGTCGACGAGGCGCACGACACGCACCATCCCTTGGGTGTCGGCCTGTATTACGCGGATCAGAAGCCCGAGGCCCTGCGCCGGGCCGCGGAATTCCGCACCGAGCGCATCCCAAAATTCTTCGGCTATTTCGAGCGCGTTCTGGCGGGGAATGGCGGCGGCCGGCTCGTCGGCGCGGATCTGTCCTACGCGGACCTGTCGCTGTTCCAGCTCGTCGACGGCCTGCGCTACGCCTTTCCCAAAGCCACCGCCGCAGCCCTGCGCCCCAACCCGAACGTGGCGCGGCTCCACGAGACCGTGGCCCGGCGACCGCGGATTGCCGCCTATCTGGCCAGCGACCGCCGGATCCCGTTCAACGAGGACGGCATTTTTCGCCGCTATCCCGAACTCGATCCCTGAGGCGCAGGCCTCACCGCCGCGGCCCGGCAATCAGGATCGCCGCGAGCGTCAGCGCGACGAGCCCCAGCACCAGCGACAGCAGGCGCCAGAACAGCAGCGGATCGCGCTCCAGCAGAGACGCCCGCCGTCCGTCCGTGAAGGCCGGATTGGGATGCCGCAGGTCGTGGACGAAGGCGGACAAGGCCGTGTAGCGCCGCAGCGGATCGGGATGAACGGCCTTGCGAAGCGCCCCGTCGACCCAGACGGGAAGCAGCGGACGCACCGTAAGAGCCGACATGTAGCGAAGCCGCCGTTGCGCCGCGCGCGTGCGCGCCCGCGGAACGGCGTCGCCGTACGGCAGCCGTCCCGTCAACATCTGGTAGGTGATGACGCCGACCGCGAAGATGTCGGACCCGGCATTGGCCGGCGCGCCGAGGAAGCATTCGGGCGCCGTGTACTGGACCGTGCCGAGGATCTCCGCAGGATCGATCCGCGGATCGCCCTCGACGACGCCCGCGACCGTCGTGGCCCCGAAATCGATGATCTGGACGGTCCCTGCGGTATCGATCAGGACGTTGTCGGGCCGCAGATCCTGATGGACCATCTCCCGCCGGTGAAACGCCTGCACGCCCCGGGCGAGCTGCTCGACGAGGCCGCGCACCGTTTCCAGATCGGGGGTCGCGTGATCTCGCATCCACTGGGTCAGGGTCTGGCCCTCCACGTAGCGCATGACCGTGTAGAGGTGGCTGCGGCGGCCGGCCCGGGGATGGGCCTTGAGCACGTGAGGATTGTCGATCCGCCGCGCGATCCACTCCTCCATCACGAAGCGCTTCCGCTGGGCCGGGTCGTCCCGCAGGTCCAGGGACAGCACCTTCAGCGCGGCCTGGGCACCCGTCTCCGCCTCGACGGCGAGATAGACGCGGCTGCGGGGTCCGGAATGGAGGATCCGCACCAGACGGAAGCCGTCGAGTTCGGCGGGCGGGTCGAGGAGGGGCGCGGGGTCCAGCCCCTCGGCCTCCCCGAGGAGATCCGCCGGCGCGCCGGCCGGTACGCTCTCGACCCGCACGATCTGGATCGTCAGGTTGTCCTGACTGCCGGCGGCCAGAGCTGCCTCGACGATCGCCCGCGCCGCCGCGTCGAGGGTCGCGGCTCGCGCGATCGCCGCAACCACGTCGCGGGGCCGGACATGCTCGTGGACGCCGTCCGTCGTCAGCACGAAGGTGTCGCCCGCCTCGATGCCGACGACGTGGTAATCGATCTCCACACGGGCATTCGCCCCGAGGGCGCGGCCGAGATAGGATTCCGCTGCGGAGACGACGACGCGGTGGTCCTCGGTGAGCTGTTCGAGGGACCGGCCGGACACGCGCCAGATCCGGGCATCGCCCACGTGGAAGAGGTGGGCCATGCGCGATTTCAGGACGAGGGCGTCGAAGGTGGTCACGTAGCCCCGGTCGGCATCGTTCGGATCGGCGCCGCGCCGGGTCTGGGCGTAGAGCCAGGAATTCGCCGCCGCGATCACGCGCTGGGCCGAGGTCTTCACCGACCACGTGTCCGGCGTGGCGTAATAGTCGCTCAGGAAGCTCTTGACCGCGGTCTCGCTCGCCGCCGCGCCCACCGCGCTGCTGCTGATCCCGTCGGCGAGCGCCACCGCGATCCCCTTCAGACCCAGAGCGGGTTGAACCGGCACCAATATGCCGTTGAAGTCCTGGTTGGCCGCCTTGCGGCCGGCGCTGCTGTACTGGCCGATCGTGACCGTCAGATCGCCGGAGACGTCCGATCCGGTGCTCAAGCGGCGGCTGCCGCGCCCGCGCCGCGCCCGCGGTACGAGAGGGCCTCCGCGAGATGGAGCCGGCGCACCTGTGTCTCGCCGTCGAGATCGGCCAGGGTCCGGGCGACACGCAGCGTGCGGTGAAAGCCGCGTGCGGAGAGGCGCATGGTCTCGGCCGCCTGCCGGATCAGCGCCGTGCCGTCCGCGTCGGGGCTCGCGACCTCTTCGATGAGGTTGGCCGGACAGGTCGCGTTGGTGGTGGAATCCGGCAGGCCCCGCGCGGCATAGCGGCTCCCCTGCAGCGCGCGGGCCGCCGAGACCCGGGCCGCGGCCTCGCGGGATCCCTCGGCCGGGGCCGGCAGGATCAAGTCGGCGGCCGTGACCGCCGGCACTTCGATGCGCAGGTCGATGCGGTCCAGCAACGGGCCGGAGATCCGCGCCTGATACTGCGCCATGCAGCGCTCGTTCGGGCCGCGGCGGCAGGCGTAGCCCGGCTCGAGGCCCTGGCCGCAGCGACAGGGATTCATTGCGGCAACGAGTTGGAAGCGCGCCGGGTAGGTGACCCGGTGGTTGGCGCGGGCGATCATGACCGCGCCGGATTCCATCGGCTGACGCAGGCTGTCGAGAACCTGGGGCGAGAATTCGGGCAGCTCGTCCAGGAACAGGACTCCCCCATGGGCGAGGGATACCTCCCCCGGCCGTGCCCCGAGCCCACCGCCCACCAGCGCCGCCATCGAGGCCGAATGGTGCGGCTGCCGGAACGGCCGGCGATTCGACAGGGCCCCATCCTTGAGCTCGCCCGCCACCGACTGAATCATGGAGATGTCGAGGAGTTCGCGCGGACTGAGCGGCGGCAGAATCGAGGGCAGGCGCGCCGCCAGCATGGATTTGCCCGAGCCGGGGGGCCCGTTCATCAGGAGGTTGTGGCCGCCGGCCGCCGCGATCTCCAGGGCACGCTTGGCGCCCTCCTGGCCCTTGATGTCGGCGAGATCCGGGAGCGGTCCCGCCAGCGCGGCGACGGCAGGCTCCGGCCGGGCCATGACCTGGCTGCCCTTGAAGTGATTGGCGAGCTGGATGAGCGAGCGCGGCGCGAGCACATCCAGCTCGCCTCCGGCCCAGGCCGCCTCCGGACCGGTGGAGGCCGGGCAGATCAGCCCGAGCCCCCGCTCCCCCGCCGCCATGGCGGCCGGCAGCACGCCGCTGACCGCCGTGATGCTGCCGTCGAGGGCGAGTTCGCCGAGCACGCAGTAGCCGGCGAGCGCGTCGGCCGGGATCGCGCCGATCGCCGCCATGACGCCGAGCGCGATCGGCAGGTCGTAGTGCGAGCCCTCTTTGGCAGGTTCGGCGGGCGCGAGATTGACGGTGATGCGCTTGGCGGGCAGCGCCAGTCCGGAGGCGATGAGCGCGCCGCGAACCCGCTCGCGGGACTCCGCCACCGCCTTGTCGGGCAGGCTCACGATGGTGAACACCACCGAGCCCGGGATGATCTGGATCTGCACGTCCACCGCCCGCGCCTCGATGCCCTCGAAGGCGACGGTGGCGACGCGGGTGACCATCGATGCACTGCCCTCGCCGCCATATTCCGGTGCGGCCAAGATGTGCGGCAGATTCGGGAGCGGCTCAAGGGGACCGCCACCGCGACGGAACTCCGGTGCCGCATTCCTGTTCAAAGCCGGAAACCCTCGACGGACTGGAGAAAGCCATGCGTCTGACCACGCCCCTCCTCGCCCTGACCCTGATCGCCGGCACCGGCCTCGCAGCCCACGCCGACGAGAAACTTCCTCCCGACCAGCAGGCCAAGGTCGAGGCGATGCTGAAGCAGGAGGGCTTCACCAAGTGGAAGGAGATCGAGCTCGACGACGGCATGATCGAGGTCGACGATGCGATTGACGCGAACGGCAAGCAGTTCGATCTGCATCTCGATCCGAAGACCCTGGCCATCGTGAAGCGCAAGGCCGAGTAGGCGGCGCTTGCGTTCGGCGAACGGCACGGCCATATAGCCGTCGGGGGGTTGGCGAGGGACGTTTCACTCGCCAACCGGGTCAGGTCCGGAAGGAAGCAGCCCTAACGAGACCGAGCGGGTCTTCGTCCAGCCTCCCACCTCATTCCCGCGCGCGGAAGCTCGATCCCGACACGGCATGGACGCTACGACCGGCACGCCTGACGACGAGCCGGGCCTGCCCGGGTTTCCAGCGCCCGCCGTCGCGGCGACGCCCTACCGGGTGCTCGCGCGCAAGTACCGCCCCACCAATTTCGGCGACCTGATCGGCCAGGATGCCATGGTGCGCACCCTCGCCAACGGGTTCGCGGCCAACCGCATCCCGCAGGCCTGGATGCTCACCGGCGTCCGCGGCGTCGGCAAGACCACCACGGCCCGCATCTTGGCCCGCGGCCTCAACTATGCCCGCGCCGGCCAGCCCGACACCGGCCCGACCGTGTCGATGCCGGAACTCGGCCTCCACTGCGCGGCGATCATGGAATCCCGGCACATGGACGTGCTGGAGATGGATGCCGCCTCGCATACCGGCATCGACGACGTCCGGGCGATCATCGACGGCATCCGCTACGGGCCGGTCTCGGCGCGCTACAAGGTCTACATCGTCGACGAGGTCCACATGCTCTCCGAGAAGGCGTTCAACGCCTTCCTGAAGACGCTGGAGGAGCCGCCGCCCCACGCCAAGTTCGTGTTCGCCACCACGGAGATCCGCAAGGTCCCGGTGACGATCCTGTCCCGCTGCCAGCGGTTCGACCTGCGCCGGGTCGAGGCGCCGACGCTGCATGCGCATCTCGCGAAGGTCTGCGCGGCCGAGGGCGTCTCCGTCGAGGACGAGGCTCTCGGCGCCATCGTCCGCGCCGCGGAAGGCTCCGTGCGCGACGCGCTCTCGCTCCTCGACCAGGCGATCGCCCACGGCGCCGGCACGATCACCGCGCAGAGCGTGCGCGACATGCTGGGCCTCGCCGATCGCGCCCGGATCCTCGACCTGTTCGAGGCGGTGATGCGCGGCTCGGTTCCGGCCGCCTTCGCGGAATTGCGGGCGCAGTACGATTCCGGCGCGGACCCGTCGGTTGTCCTCTCCGATCTCGCGGCGTTCACGCATCTCGTCACCCGGCTCAAGGTGGTTCCGGAGACGGCCGCCGACCCCACGCTCAGCGAGACGGAGCGCGTCCGCGGGGCGGAATTCGCCGAGAAGCTCTCGATCCGCGCCCTGTCGCGGGCGTGGCAGATCCTGCTGAAGGCGATCCCCGAGGTCCAGGCCGCACCCCGGCCCCTCGCGGCGGCCGAGATGGCGATCGTGCGCCTCGCCTACGCGGCCGACCTGCCCACCCCCGACGAGGCCTTGCGCCAGCTCAAGGCTGAGGCGGCCGCTGCGCCCGCGCACGAGCCCCCTCCCGTGCCGGCGCGGCCGCCGCTGCCGCCGATCCCCGACCTGCGTGGCGGCGGCTCCGCGGCGCTGGCCGCCGCACCCCGGACGGCGACGGTGGAGCCGGCGCCTATGACAGCGCCGACCGCCATGAGCGTGCCGTCTCCGAGACCGGTGGCCGCAGCCCCCCCGGCGCCGCGTCTTGGGCGATTCGAAGACCTGATCGCTCTGGCCGACGCCAATCGGGACATCCTGCTGCGCACCGCGCTGGAGCGCGACGTGCATCTGGTGCGCTTCGAGGAAGGTCGGATCGAGTTCCGCCTCGCCCCGGGCGGCCGCCCGAGCCTCGCCACCGATATCGCCGCCGCCATCGACCGATGGACCGGACGGCGCTGGTCGGTGGCCCTGTCGAAGGAAGAGGGTGCGCCGACCCTCGATGCAGCCGCTCGGGCGGCGACCGAGACGCGCCGCGAGAACGCCGCGGCCGACCCCTTCGTGCGCGAGGTGCTGACACGCTTCCCCGGGGCTGAGATCGTCGATGTGCGCGAGACCGCGCCCGAGGCCCTGCCCTCCGCCGAGCCGGACGTTCTCGCGGACGGCGATGCCGCGCCGGTCGGCGAGGCCGAGGACGACGACGCCTGAGGCGCGCCCGACCGATGGTGGCGCCGGAGCCGCATCGTACCCAGATCAGACGAGGAAACGGAAAGAGAGCCGCATGCGCGACCTGATGGGCATCATGAAGCAGGCTCAGGCCATGCAGGAGAAGATGGCCAACCTGCAGTCCGAGATGGACGGGATCGAGGTCACCGGCGCCTCCGGCGGGGGATCTGTCCGGGTGACGATGACGGCCAAGGGCCAGATGACGGGCGTCAGCATCGACCCATCCCTGATGGTGGCGGACGAGCGCGAGATTCTCGAGGATCTGATCGTGGCGGCCTGCAACGACGCCCGCGGCAAGGCCGAGGCGACCATGCAGCAGCGCATGGCGGAACTGACCAAGGATCTGCCCCTGCCGCCCGGGATGAAGCTGCCGTTCTAGGTCGGTCTATTGCCGTTCATCCCGTCCCCGATCCGCATCCCGCGGTGCGGCCGCGCCATCGCGGAGACTTTCGGGGCTCGCGCGGCCGGCTGAAGGTCTCTTCGGTGGCCTCCGCGACCTTGCGGCACCTCGCGAGGCCGGCGCGGTTCGGACATTCGTGGGTCGCTCCGGCCCGATGAAGGCGGGCGGCCCCTCGGGCCGCCCGATCGCGTATTCAGGCCGCGATCGCCTGAGCGGACGGCCCGGCGGCACGCACGTCGGCATCGACATGGGTCTCGAACCGCTTGAAGTTGTCGTCGAACATCTTCACCAGACGCGCCGCCGTCTCGACGAAGGCCCCCTTGTTGGCCCAGGTCTTCACCGGGGTCAGGATGTGCGGCTCGACGCCCGGCACGGAGACCGGCACCGCGAAGCCGAAATACGGATCGCGGCGGAACTCGGCCTGGGCCAGGGAGCCGTCCAGCGCCGCACTCAGCAGACGGCGCGTGACCCGGATCGGCATGCGCCGGCCGGTACCGACGCCGCCACCGGTCCAGCCCGTGTTGACGAGCCAGCAATCGACACTGTGCTTGGCGATCAGGTCGCGCAGCAGATTGCCGTAGGTGCTCGGGTGCCGCGGCATGAACGGCGCACCGAAGCAGGTCGAGAAGGTCGCCTCCGGCCCGGTCAGGCCGCGCTCGGTGCCGGCCACCTTGGCGGTGTAGCCCGAGAGGAAGTGGTACATCGCCTCGGCGCCCGTGAGCTTGGCGATCGGCGGCATCACCCCGAAGGCGTCGCAGGTGAGCATCACGATGTTCTTGGGATGCCCGGCCCGGCCGGTGGCGCTGGCGTTCGCGATGAAGTCGAGGGGATAGGCGCAGCGGGTGTTCTCGGTGAGCGAGGAATCGTCGAAATCCGGCGCGCGGGTGGCGGGATCGATCACGACGTTCTCCATCACCGTGCCGAAGCGTTCGGTGGTGGCGTAGATCTCCGGCTCGGCGTTGCGCGAGAGGCGGATGGTCTTGGCGTAGCAGCCGCCTTCGAAGTTGAAGATGCCGGAATTCGACCAGCCGTGCTCGTCGTCACCCAGGAGCTGGCGGGAGGAATCGTTCGACAGCGTCGTCTTGCCGGTGCCCGAGAGGCCGAAGAAGATCGCCGAGCCGCCCTCCGCGTCGAGGGCCGCGTTGGCCGAGCAATGCATCGGCATCACGCCCTGGCCGGGCAGGATGTAGTTCAGATAGGTGAAGACCGACTTCTTCATCTCGCCCGCGTAGGCGGAGCCGCCGATCAGGACGAGCTTCTTCGAGAAGTCGATGGCGATCACGGTCTTCGACCGGCAGCCGTGCCGGGCGGGATCCGCCTGGAAGCTCGGCAGGTCGATGATCGTCATGTCGGGCACGTAGGACGCGATCTCGGAGCGGTCCGGCCGGATCAGCAGGTTACGGATGAACAGCGAGTGCCACGCGAATTCGGTGAACACCCGGGCCTTGACCCGGTAGGCCGGATCGGCGCCGCCGTAGAGGTCCTGGGCGAACAGCTCCTTGCCCTCGGCGTGCTTAAGGAAATCCTGGCGCAGGGTCTCGAACTGCTCGGGCGTGATGGCGCCGTTGTTGTCCCACCAGACTTCGCTCTCGGTCCTGGCGTCCCGGACCACGAACTTGTCCTTGGGCGAGCGGCCGGTGTGGCTGCCGGTGGTGGCCACGAGGGCGCCGCCGCGGGCGAGCTGGGCTTCCTTGCGGGCCAGCGCCTCCTCGTAGAGACGCGGCGCCTCGAAATTCCAGTGGACGGCCTTGAGGTCGCGGAAGCCGGTCGCCTCGGCGCCGTGGGCCGCGTTGTGATCACCGATGTTGGTCAAGATCGTATCTCCCGGGCCCCTGTTCGACCGTCGACGCGATTGTGCCGGACGGCTCCGCCGTCCGGGTTTGCCCGGGAGACGTCCGTGCGGTCGTACAGGACCGCCGCACGCAGGATCTCCGTTCCCGGCTGCTTCCCGTCTCTCCATCGAGTAGGCGGCGAAGCTTCGCTGTCATTATGGGCTCCGCCAGGGGCCCGCAACGTGGACAAACAGATTAGAGCACAGTTGTGGACTCAGGAACCCAAGTCTGTAAGCAGTTCCGTTCATCGCACAGCGTAACGCTATCGGCGGAGCGGCTCTGGAATACCCATATGCCGGACACGCACGCGTACACCCTTGCGCGCTGCCCGGCGGCGTCTATGCCCATCCGGACCTGACAGCCCCTTCCTCATCAAGAGGCACGATGCCCCAAGCCGTCGCCGGCCCCGAGATCGAACGCCTGATCCAGCTGCTGGCCCGCATGCCCGGCCTCGGACCGCGCTCGGCGCGGCGGGCCGCTCTCCAGCTCATCAAGAAGCGCGACACGCTGCTCGGCCCCCTCGCCGACGCCATGCGGGTGGCGGCCGACCGCATCATCGTGTGCTCGAGCTGCGGCAACGTCGATACGTCCGACCCCTGCACGATCTGCCGCGACGCGGAGCGCGACCCGACGACGCTCGTGGTGGTGGAAGATGTCTCCGATCTCTGGGCCCTGGAGCGCTCGGGCGCCGTGAAGGCGCGCTACCACGTGCTCGGCGGCGTCCTCTCGGCGCTGGACGGCGTGCGGCCGGAGCACCTGAACCTCGCGAGCCTCGTGGAGCGCGTGGCCCGGCCCGAGGTGACGGAGGTCATCCTGGCTCTCAACGCCACCGTCGACGGCCAGACTACCGCCCACTACGTCACCGAGTCGATCCGGCACTGCAACGTGAAGGTCACGCGCCTCGCGCACGGCGTACCGGTCGGCGGCGAACTCGACTATCTCGACGAGGGCACCCTGTCGGCGGCGATCCGCAGCCGCACGGCCTTCTGACGGGCGATCACGCGGATCGAGCCGGTATTTGACCGGTCTTCGGCCGCATCCTATTCGACGCTGAGCCTGGACCCGTCCCGGCGCCTTCCCTGCCGGTTTCCGCCATGACCATCCGCCCGCTCGTCATCCTCCCCGATCCCGTCCTGCGCCTGGGTTCCGAACCGGTCGGCCCGATCACCGGCGAGATCCGCACCCTCGTCGCCGACATGTTCGAGACGATGTACGATGCCCCCGGCGTCGGGCTGGCCGCGATCCAGATCGGCGTGGCCAAGCGCGTGGTCACGATCGACACGTCGAAGGAGGAGGGCGTCCGCGACGCCCGGGTCTTCATCAACCCCGAGATCGTCTGGTCCTCGGAGGAAAGGCGGGTCTACGACGAGGGCTGCCTGTCGATCCCGGACTATTACGCCGAAGTCGAGCGTCCGGACCGGGTGCGCGTGAAGTTCCGCGACATCGACGGCAACGAGCAGGAGATCGAGGCCGACGGCCTGCTCTCGACCTGCATCCAGCACGAGATCGACCATCTGAACGGCGTGCTGTTCATCGACCATCTGTCGAAGCTGAAGCGCGACCGGGTGATCAAGAAGTTCACCAAGGCGGCCAAGCGCGACGCGGCCTGACCCGGCCATGCGCGTCGTCTTCATGGGCACGCCGGACTTCGCTGTGCCGACGCTCGCGCGGCTCGCGCAGGACGGGCACGACATCGTGGCGGTCTATACCCGTGCGCCGGCGAAGGCGGGCCGCGGCATGAGTCTGCGCCCCTCCCCGGTCCACGCCCTCGCCGACACCCTCGGCGTGCCGGTCCTGACGCCCGCGACGCTGCGCACGCCCGAAGCGGCCGAGACCTTCGCGGCACACCGGGCCGACGTCGCCGTCGTGGTGGCCTACGGGATGCTCCTGCCGCAGGCGATCCTCGACGCACCGAAGCACGGCTGCCTGAATCTGCACGGCTCCCTGCTGCCGCGCTGGCGCGGCGCGGCGCCGATCCAGCGCGCCGTGATGGCGGGCGATGCCGAGAGCGGCGTCGGCGTGATGCGGATGGAGGCGGGCCTCGACACCGGCCCCGTGGCCCTGGAGGCGAGAATACCCATCGCGCCAGGTATGATTGCGGGCGAGCTGCACGACGCGTTGATGCCCCTCGGCGCCGACCTGATGGCGCAGGCCCTCGTCCGGCTCGATGCGGGCACGCTGACGTTCACACCCCAGCCGGAGGACGGCGTCGTCTACGCGCACAAGATCACCAACGACGAGGCGCGGATCGACTGGTCCCGGTCGGCCGGTGAAATCGCCAATCGGATCAACGGGCTGTCGCCCTTCCCCGGCGCCTTCTTCGAGGTCGATCTCGGCAAGGGCCCCGAGCGCGTGAAGGTGCTGCGAGCCGCCCCGGCAGAGGGTGCGGGCACACCCGGCACGCTGTGCGACACCGATTGCACCGTCGCGTGCGGCGACGGCGCCGTGCGGCTCATGGAGCTGCGACGCGCCGGGAAGGGCGGCAGCGCGAGCGGGGCCGAGTTCGTCCGCGGCGCCCGCCTGACGCCCGGCGCCCGCCTCGGCTGATGCCCCGCTACAAGCTCGTCATCGAGTACGACGGCAGCCCGTTCTGCGGCTGGCAGCGGCAGGCCGACGACCTCACCGTCCAGGGCGCGATCGAGACGGCGGTCACGCGCTTCTCGGGAGAGCATGTCCGACTCACCTGCGCGGGCCGGACCGATGCCGGCGTGCATGCCATTCATCAAGTCGCCCATCTCGACCTCGCCAAGGACTGGCGGACCGACACGGTACGGGACGCGCTGAACGCGCATCTCCGGCCACAGCCGGTGGCGGTCCTGTCCGCAGAGATCGTGCCGGAAAGCTTCGATGCCCGCCACTCGGCGATCCGCCGGCACTACCGCTACCGCATCCTCAACCGGCGCAGCCCCGCGGCGCTGACGCGGGCCCATGTCTGGCACGTGCCGTGGCCCCTCGATGTCGGTCTCATGCACGCCGCCGCCCAGCGCCTCGTCGGCCGCCACGACTTCTCGGCCTTCCGGGCCGCCGAGTGCCAGGCGAACAGCCCGATCCGCACGCTGGAGCAGCTCGACGTCGCCCGGGCTCCGATGGCGTTGCACGACGAGATCGTGGTGGCGACCGCGGCGCGCTCCTTCCTGCACCATCAGGTGCGGGCGATGGTGGGCACGCTGATGCTCGCGGGCTGTGGACGGCTCTCGGCGGACGACGTGGCCGACATCCTCGCTTCGGGCGAGAAGCGCCGGTGTGGACCGCTCGCTCCAGCCGCAGGGCTGACGTTCGTGGGTGTAGACTACTGAGCCAATCCCTCGCAGCGAATTCAATTTATCAGTTGCGCTTAGGTTGTATACGAGCCATCATAACTGCCAGACCAACCAAGAAAAATAAGTTTGGGAGGATCGCGATGGACACGTCGTTCCAGTTTATTATCGGCATAGCCACGACCTTCGCCGTACTTTCTCCGGGGGTCTTCATCGCCATCCGTGAAGCCGTCAAACGTCAAAGGCAAGAAATTATAACTGATCTCGCGGCCGTCTTTGATACTGACAAAGACAACAATCTACACCTAATACCGTCATTTGAGTTCGTGAAATATAAATACTTTGTCGGATCGAGAAGAAGCAGCGACCCGGACCCCACCGGTATTGAATCGGCCCGGAGGGCGGCTGGAATCCTTGATCTACGCAGGAAGCGCGAAGATTTTTCGACGATCTCTTGGATCATCGGATGCAGTGCGTTCAGCGCTCTGGCTGGATCTGCCGTATTCTACATTTCGTCCTTCGTAATGTACATATTCTCAACACAGATGTCGAATCCGAGTGGACTTGTCTGGACGGGTGCGTCATACCCTATCAGGACTAGCTTCGGCATCGTCTGGTTATTCGGTGTCTGCGCGGCTTTCGCCGGCAGCTACCTCATGTCGCTGCGAAACTTCCACCGCGCTATCAAGAACTTCGACTGAGCCCGGGACCATCATCTCGA
>NZ_BACT01000206.1:0-4064 GCF_000333255.1 Methylobacterium sp. B1
CGCCTCTATCGATTCGACCCGGCCACCGGCACCTACCGCTGAGGCCGGCCACCCGGCCGGCCTCCCGGAGGGCCACCCGCCACGCCACGGGGTGCCGGTCGCCGGGAGCACTCGGCCGTGGAGCGAGACTATTTTTGCAGTGTCGTAAACAAGATCACACTGAATATTTTCCAAATCGATGTTGTTGTGATGATCGGACTGGGCTGTGCCGAGGATTGTCGAGGATTGTATAGCCGCCCGGCGCCCGGAAATGCCGTCCGCGTCGCCCGATCGCCCCTTCTTTTTACCACTGGTAGTGCTGCTCACCCTCAGGTAGGCTTGGGAGATCTGTCCTCGGTCGGCGACGGTTGCGGCCGTTACCCGGGTCCGGGCGGTGATACGGCTGGGCAGTTCGCACGATGACGCGACAGCAGGATACCGGGGCCGGCAGGAGGGGGGGCGGGCCGTATGCCGGAGGCGCAGCCCCCGTGAAGTCCCGGGACGGCGTCGGGGCCGTGCCGTTCGCTTCCGGCCCGGCCTGATCGCCGATGTTCCAGCCGCGCCGCCAGCGGGACGAGGCGTACGACAACGAGAAGGCGCAGGCCCTCATCCGAGCCGTCGTCATCGGCTGCGCCTGCCTGTATCTCCTGCCCCAGATCTACGGTGGCATCGCCCCGCCGGAAGCCCGGTTCGTCGCCTATCTCGTGACCGGCCATTGGGTCTTCGCCGTCGCGCTGTACGGCTGGATCGCCCGGCATCCCGGCAGCAACACGCCGCGCCGCGTCGTCACCTTCGCCCTCGATCTCGGCGGAATGACCTACGCGATGGCCGTGGGCGGCGCGCCGTTCCTGCCGCTCTACGCGATCGTCATCCGGCTGATCGTCGGCAACGGCCTGCGCTACGGGGGCACCTCCCTGAAGGCGTCCACGGCCGCGGCCCTGGTCTCGCTCGCGGTCACGACGTATTTCAACGCGTACTGGCGCGGCAATCCGTTTCTCGTCCTGACGCTGGCGGCCATCACCGTCCTCGTGCCGACCTACATCTACAGCCTCCTGGAGCGTCTGCGCCGCGCCTATGAGCGCGAGCAGGAGGCGAACCTGTCCAAGTCGCGCTTCCTGGCTCAGGCGAGCCACGATCTGCGCCAGCCGATCCATGCCATCAGCCTGTTCACCGCCTGCCTGCGGGACGCCCCGCTGGGTCGGGAGGAACTGCAGATGGTCGAGAACATCGACCGGTCGCTGCAGAGCGTCTCGCGCCTGTTCAAGTCGCTTCTGGATATCTCGACCCTCGACAGCGGCCGGGTGGTGCCCCGCCCCGAGCCTGTCCCGGTCAACGACATCCTCGACGACGTGTGGCGCCAGAATTCCGAGGCCGCCCAGCTTGCCGGGACGGTCCTGCGCCGCCGTGCCTGCGCCAGCGTCGTGGACACCGACCGGGCGCTGCTCACGACGATGCTGCAGAACGTCGTCAACAACGCGATCAAGTACGCGCCCGGCCGGCCGATCCTGATCGCGTGCCGGCGGCGGGGCGGTCGGCTCGCCATCCAGGTCTACGATCGCGGCCCCGGAATCCCGGCCGAGCATCAGGACAGGGTCTTCGACGAATTCTACCAGATCCGCCGCCGCGGCGACCGGGACGTCGAGGGCGTGGGCCTGGGCCTGCCGATCGTCCGGCGGCTCGGCGCGCTGCTGGACCTGGCGGTGACCCTGCGCTCGGTGCCGGGGCGCGGAACCTGCGTGACCATCGGCGACCTCCCCCTCGCCGAGGCTCCGGTGCCCGCGGCCCCGCGCGACGCCCTCGACCCGCCGGCGACGATCGGCGGGCTGCGCGTGCTGCTGGTGGAGGATGACGGCGCCGTCCTGCGGGCGACGGCCAGCCTGCTGCGCAAATGGGGATGCCGCGTTCAGGCCGAGGCCGGGATCCCCGGTGCGCTGCCCGAGATCGACCTCCTCATCACCGACTTCGAACTCCGGAGCGGCGTGACGGGAACGGAATGCATCGCGGCGGTCCGCGGCCTGGCGGGCCGTGCGCTGCCGGCGGTGGTGATGAGCGGCCATGACGAGGCGCGCGTGCGCGAGGATCTGGGCGCACCGGACATCCCGATCCTCTCGAAGCCGGTTCGGCCGGCCGAGCTGCGCTCCGTCCTCGTCGCCGCCAGCATCAGGCTACGCCCGCGGCCGGTGCCGGTCGCGTGAGGCCGGCGCGCATGCGGTCGCGGATTTCCCCTTACCGGGCCCATTGCCGGGCCCCTTACCGGGCCAGATCGCGCCGGTCCTTGCCGGTGCCCTTGCCGGGACGCTCCGTCCCCTCCCCGCCGGCCTGAGGGTCGATCATCGCCTTCAGCAGCGCGTCCCGGGTGAGGCCGTGCTCGGTGGCGATCTGCGTTACGATCCGGAGCGCCTGGGCGGCGGGGGAGCGGTCGGTCACCGGCAGCCGTGCGAAGGCCTGGCTGACGCGCGTGCCCGCCACGTATCCGATGACGATCCCGACGATCACGCCGCAGGCTCCAGCCAGGATCAGGACACCGATCTTCATGAGTCACCCGTCAGCGGTTGCGAGGCTGGCGCCTTCTGACGCTCCTGCGCGGGTGCTTTCAAGCCGGACCGTGCCGACCCGGCAGCCGGCGGGACGCCCGCGTCGCGCGGAGCCCGATTCTCACAGGCGGGCGATGGCGTGACCGAATCGGTCGCCGCCGTCAGCCCTGCTCCGCGCGGTCCGCACCGTCGCGCGATTCGGCCTCTCGGCGGGCCGCGCGGGCCTGGGCGATGAGGTCGATGGCCGTCAGCGCGGCGTTCGCCCCCGTGCCGCCGGCCAGCAGCAGGCCCGGCGGCATCGTCCGGATCTGGGGGCGGCCGCTACGACCGCCGCGGCGTCCGGTTCTTCGATCGGTCGCGTTCGTCATGAGGCCCCACCGCCTGTCAGCGCGGACCGGTCTGCGGACGCGGCCTTGGTAGGGAGATGGTGACCAGCTCGCCGGTGATCGGATCCAGGATCGTCATGGGCGCCCCCGTGGTTGACCCCCATGGCGAACCCAAATTGTGGTTTAACCTTGGCCGAACGAGGCGGTGAACACAGATTTCGTGACCGATGTTCCGGTTGCCCATCGTCTGATTGCTGAACATCCGTCCGAATAATCGGATCGGAGGGCCGGATTCCCAAGTGCCTCCGGCGCAGCACCGGCAGGGGCGTGGCGACCGGCGCGCCCTACACCGACATCCACCGGAGCACGTCGGCCTCCACCATCCCGGCCCGGGGGCCGGCCAGCACCACCTGCCCGCGATCCATCACCGCGTAGGAATCGCAGAGGTCGCGCGCCCACGCGAAATACTGCTCGACCAGCACGATCGCCATCTCGCCCTTGGACCGGAGATAGGTGATCGCCCGGCCGATATCCTTGATGATCGAGGGCTGGATGCCCTCCGTGGGCTCGTCGAGCACGAGGAGCTTCGGCCGGGTCACCAGCGCCCGGGCGATGGCGAGCTGCTGCTGCTGGCCCCCCGAGAGATCGCCGCCGCGCCGGTGCAGCATGTCCTTGAGCACCGGGAACAGGTCGTAGATCTCCCCCGGGATGTGGCGGTCGCGGCGCTTCAGCGGCGCGAAGCCGGTCTCCAGGTTCTCCTTGACGGTGAGCAGCGGGAAGATCTCGCGGCCCTGGGGCACGAAGGCGATCCCGGCCCGCGCCCGGTCGTAGGGGGCGAGGTTCTGGATGGGACGGCCGTCGAGCCGGATCGCGCCGGAGCGCACCGGCTGCTGGCCGACGATCGCCCGCATCAGCGAGGTCTTGCCCACGCCGTTGCGGCCGAGCACCGTCGTCACCCGCCCGGCCTCGGCCGTCAGGGAGACGCCGCGGAGCGCCTGGGCGGCGCCGTAATAGAGGTCGATGCCTTCGACACTGAGCATGGTCATCGTCCCAGATAGACTTCGACCACCCGCGGGTCGGCCGAGACCGCGTCGATCGAACCCTCGGCCAGCACTGCGCCCTCGTGCAGGCAGGTGACCCGGCAGCCGAGGTCGCGGACGAAGTGCATGTCGTGCTCGACCACCAGGACGGCGTGCTCGCCGGCGATCCGCCGCAGCAGGCGGGC
>NZ_BACT01000205.1:0-1394 GCF_000333255.1 Methylobacterium sp. B1
CGGGCCTTCCAGCTCATGGCCCTGCGCGTGGTGGACGATCTGGTGGAGCCCGGCCCGGCGCCGGGCCCGCCCATCCCGGCCGGGACCTCGGTACGGGCCGCCCTCGCGGAGAGCCTGTGGTCCCGGCGCCCGGCCCTGCCGGTCAGCCGCGACGGCGTCATCCTGGGACGGGTGACGCGGGCGGCCCTCGAGGCGCAGGGCGGCCGGCCGTGAGCCGGGCCCCGCCTCTCGCCTGGGCCACGCTCCTCGCCCTCCTCGGCGTGTTCCTGGTCGCTCCGGGCCGATTCGCGCCCCTGTTTCAGCCGTTCGCCCCCGGCGACACGCCGCCGATCTACGCGCAGACGCCGCTGCTGACGCTCGCCGTCAATCACCTCCTGCTGGTCGCCGCCGCGACCCTGACGGCCGCCGCGATCGCCGTCGGCCTGGCGGTCGCGGCCACCCGGCCGGCCGGGCGCGACGTGCTGCCGTTCGCCCGGTCGGTGGCCCGGATCGGGCAGACCTTTCCTCCGGTGGCGGTCCTGGCCCTGGCGGTGCCGATCTTCGGGTTCGGCGCCGTCCCGACCCTGATCGCCCTGGTGCTCTACGGGCTCCTGCCGATCTTCGAGACCGCGCTCACCGGGCTCGACGGGCTCGATCCCGCGCTGATGGAGGCCGCGCGCGGCATGGGCATGACCGACCGGCAGCGGCTCCTCCGCGTCGAGCTGCCCCTGGCGCTGCCGATGATCCTGTCGGGGATCCGCCTCGCTGCCGTCATCGGCCTCGCGACGGCGACCATCGGCTCGACGGTGGCGGCCAGCACCCTCGGCGAAGTGATCATCTCCGGCCTCCTCACCGGCAACACCGCCTACGTGCTGCAGGGCGGCCTCGTGGTGTCGGCGCTGGCCCTCCTGATCGATGCCGGCTTCCGCCATGTCGAGCGCGGGGCGGCACGCCGGGCTGGATTTCGTTCCTAGACGCGACTAAAACGCCAGCGGGGCCGTACGCGCGGCCCTGGGGCGTGGAACCCCCTGTCTGATGGTTGGTGCCGACCAGAACGGCACCCGCATCCTTGGCCATACGGTCGGGGAGCCTGCGACGCATGTCCAGGCGTTCCGGCGCTAAAGGTCGTAGGGACCGTTCAGACACGGTTTTCCAACTCCCCGACTCGGGATGGTCGAAGGCTCGTTCGCGGGGGCGCACCGCGGATCAGAGCCCGCCGGGGGGATGGACCATGGGCTCCAGCGATCCCGAAACGCGCGGACGTCAGCTCGCCCGGCTGCGCGCGGCCTACGAGGGCCGTCCGGGGCGGTCGGACCGCGCCGGCAGTGGCGCGCGGCACTCGCCGGCGCTCTTGGGACGGAATCTCGTGGTGCTCGGCGGGCTGCCCGAACGGGACCGGCTTGCCGGGGATCGGT
>NZ_BACT01000204.1:0-2518 GCF_000333255.1 Methylobacterium sp. B1
GAATCCCTACGTGCCGTCGGCCGGTAACCAGGCTGCTACCAAGCAACGCCTCACCTACGGCCTGCCGACCCTCAGCTTCGCCCAGGCGCCCCGCGAGGCGGCTCCCGCCGGCGGGCCGGACGCCTCGATCCTGCTCGCGCCGCTCTACGGCGGATCGACCGCCGCCGCGCGGACCCTCGCGCCCAACGGCGGCCTCTACGGCCAGCTCGCCACCAGCACGATCAACCAGATCCTGGTCAACACCGAGACCAACGCGCTGGCCGCCTTCTACGGCAGCCCCCTGAGCTATTGGAGCCGCCTCGACCTCTATGCGGCCGCCGGGTATTTCGGGAACGTCACCGGCACCCTGCGCATGGACGCCACCGACCGCCTCGGCATCGATGTCGGCATCGGACAGGGCGGCTCGCTCTATGCCAACGGCACCATCGCGGGGACTGTCTTCGTGGGCGCCGGCGGCCTGCTCGGCGGCTCCGGCACGGTGGGCGGGATCGGCGCACTCTCGGGGGGCACGGTGGCGCCGGGCAACTCCATCGGCACGCTCACCGTCGCCGGCAATGCCGCCTTCGCGGCCGGCTCGACCTACCGGGTCGAGGCCAACGCCGCCGGACAGGCCGACCGCATCGCCGCCACCGGCAGCGCCACCCTGTCGGGCGGCACCGTCCAGGTGCTGGCCGCCTCGGGCGCCTACAACCCGCGCACCACCTACACGATCCTCTCCGCCGCCGGCGGCGTCTCGGGCCAGTTCGCCGGCGTGACCGCGAACCTCGCCTTCCTCAGCCCGGGCCTGCGCTACCGGACCGACGCGGTCGACCTGACCCTCACCCGCAACGACGTGCCGTTCGCCGCGTCAGCCACCAGCCGCAACGGCATGGCGGCGGCCAACGCCGTCCAGGCGGCCGGCGGCGGCCGGCTCTTCGACGCGGCGGTCGCCTTCACCACCACCGAGGCCGGCAACGCCTTCCGGGCGCTGGCGGGCGACATCCATGCCGGCACCGTGTCCACCGCCTACGAGACCGCGTTCTTCGTGCGCGAGGCGGTGCTCGACCGCCTGCGCTGGGGCAGCCCCGGCACCGGCCTCGATTACGGCACCCTGCCGGCCGCCTACGCGGCCGACCTGCCGGGGCGCCAGCCGGTGGTGGCGGGCGTGCCGGTGCGGACCCTCGACCCGCAGGTGTTCGGCCTCTGGGGCCAGGGCTTCGGCGCCTTCGGCACGGCCGAGGGCGGCGGCAACGCGTTCAACCTCGACCGGCAGATCGCCGGCTTCGCGGCGGGCGCGGATGTCCGCGTGTCGAACGGGCTGCGCGTCGGCGTGGTCGGCGGCTACACGGAGGCGTATCTCGACAGCGCCGGCCGGTCCGGCGGCACGAGCCGGGCGGAGAGCGCCACGCTCAAGAGCGGCTTCGGCGGCCTGTATGGCGGCTATGAGGTCGGGCCGTTGTCGCTGCGGCTGGGGGCGCTCTACGCCGGGACCGACACGCGCACCCGGCGGGCGGTGCTGTACGGGCTGTCGGACACGCTGAGCGGCCATGGCGGCGGCTATACGGTGCAGGGTTTCGGCGAGATCGGCTGGAGGATCGCGCTCGGCCAGCCGGCTCCGGCGGCTCTGGGGTCGAGGGACGGCGTCGCGGTGCCGGTGCCGCCGGCGGCCTCCTACGTCGAGCCGTTCGTCGGCGGGGCGTATGTCGGCATCCGGCGGGACGCCTTCGCGGAGACCGGGGGCGCGGCGGCGCTGGCGAGCGTCGCGCGGGACTACGATCTGGGCGCGGCGACCGTGGGGGTGCGGGCGCAGACGGGCCTGGAGCTGGGGCTGGGTCTTCCGGTGACGCTGCGGGGTCTGGTCGGCTACCGGCGGGCGTTCGGCGACGTGGTGCCGACGGCCCTGCTGCGGTTCGGCACGGGCCCGGCCTTCCTGAGCGCGGGCGTGCCGATCGACCGGGACGCGCTGGTGGCGCAGGTCGGGCTCGATCTGGCGGTGGCGCCGAACGCGACCCTGGGCGTGGCCTATACCGGCCAGACCGGCGCCCGCGCACAGGATCAGGCCGTGAAGGGCACCTTCACTCTCCGGTTTTGAACACGCCGGACGACGTCGCCTCTGTCACACGCCTGACGCGGTCCGGCCGCTAGCGGACCGGACCGCTCGCTTCATCGATCGAGGGATCCGCATGCTTGACGCCACGGTGCCGGCCCTGTCCCTCGGCGCGCTTCTGGCCCTCGTCCAGATCGTCAGCATCGGCGTCGCGGGCCGGCGCCTCGGCCGGAGCCACGGGCCGTCGCGGTTTCCAGACGGCGCGCCCGTCTCCCTGGTCCGTCCGCTTCACGGGATCGAGGCTTACAGCGAGGAGATGCTCACCCAGAGCTTCCGCCTCGACTACCCGTCCTACGAGCTGATCTTCTGCGTGGCCGACCCCGGGGACCCGATCGTGCCGATGGTCCGGCGGCTGATCGCGGCCCATCCGCGCGTGCCCGCCCGCCTGATCCTCGGCGACGAGCGCCTCTGGAGAACCCGAGCTCAACAATG
>NZ_BACT01000203.1:0-2908 GCF_000333255.1 Methylobacterium sp. B1
GCCGGCCAGACGCCCGATCAGAACATGTGCGCCAGGAGGAGAAACAGCACGGCGCGAGGGGTGATCGCCGCCGGCAGGGTCAGGATCCAGGCGAGTGCCATGTTGCGCACGGTGGCCATCTGCAGGCCCGAGCAGTTGGCCGCCATCGTCCCGGCGACACCGGATGACAGGATGTGGGTGGTCGAGACCGGCAGGCCGTAGAGTTCGGCCAGCCCGATCGTGCCGGCCGCGACGATCTCCGCCGAGGCACCCTGCGCGTAGGTCAGGTGGGTCTTGCCGATCTTCTCGCCCACCGTGACGACGATGCGTTTCCAGCCGACCATGGTGCCGAGGCCGAGGGCGAGGGCGACGCAGACCTTGACCCAGCCCGGGATGTAGCGCGTGCCGTCGTTGAGCAGGCCCGCGTAGCGCTTGAGGGTCGCCTTGTCGGCCTCCGAGAGATCGGCCCCGGAGCCCGGCAGCACGCGCACCGCGTCGGCGGCGAGGTACATGTCGCTGCGCAGGTTCTGGGTCTGGGCGGCCGGCACCGTGCGGATCGCGCCGTAATTCTTCACGCTGGCGGCAATGTCGTTCGCGAGCGCCGCCAGCGCGGCGTAGACGGGCGGCGCGTTCAGGTCCTTGGTCTTCAGCGCTTCCGTCACGGTCCGGCGCGCGGCGGCGGCGTCCGGCACCTCCGCGCCGGGCGCCCGGGCGGAGAACACCGCGCCCGCCGCCGTCGAAGCCTGCACGAAGGCGGGCGTCGTGTCGTCCGCCATGGTGCGGTTGAGCGCGTAGGCAGTGGGGGCGGCGCCGATCAGGATCAGCATGATCAGGCCCATGCCCTTCTGCCCGTCGTTGCCGCCGTGGAAGAACGAGACCAGCGTGCAGGTGAGGATCAGCAGGCCGCGGATCCACAGGGGCGGCGGCGCTTCGCCCTTCGGCGCCGCGTAGAGATCCTTGCGGCGCACCGCGAATTTCAGGGCGAGCAGCAGCAGCGCCGCCAGCACGAAGCCGCAGACCGGCGAGAACAGCAGCGCCTTGAAGACGTTGAGGGCCTGGCTCCAGTCGACGCCCGCGGTGCCGTCGCCGCCGTTCATCAGCTGGTTGGCGAGGCCGACGCCGAGCACCGAGCCGATCAGCGCGTGGGACGAGGAATTAGGCAGCCCGAACGCCCAGGTTCCGAGGTTCCAGAGGATCGCCGCCAGCAGCAGCGCGAAGATCATCGCGTAGCCCGCATGCGAGCCGACATTGAGGATCAGCTCCACCGGCAGCAGCGTCACGATGGCGTAGGCCACGGCGCCCGAGGAGAGCATCACACCGAGGAAGTTGAAGACGCCCGACCAGATCACCGCGACGAGCGGCGGCATCGAGTGGGTGTAGATCACCGTGGCGACCGCATTGGCGGTGTCGTGGAAGCCGTTCACGAACTCGAAGGCGAGGGCGATCAGCAGGGCGAGGCCGAGCAGCGCGAAGGCGCCGTAGGCGAGAGGCGCCTCGCCGACGGCGTTCATGTCCGCGATCAGGCTCACCACCGCGTAGCCGAGGCCCGCCACTAGCACGAGGAGGAAGGCGACCACCCCGCCGAGATGCAGTCCGTGGTCGAGGCGCGGGCCCCCTACCTGCCGGCCTGCGACCGCCCCCGACGGCGCCACGGCGGAATCGGACATGAACCCTCGCGCGGAATCATTCGTGATGGTGAGCCGGGATTAAAATGTGCCCGTGACGGTCGGGTGACGTCGATCCCGCGTCCAGCCTCGCGCAACGGCATCCGGCCGAAGCGATTTGCGGGATTTCGTCCCGTCCCCAGTGTCCGGGCCGTCCCAGTGTTCGGGCCGCCGAGGATGGGCGGTCTGTGCCGGGCCCGTTGGATGACGGACGGCCATCGCCCCGATCCTCATGTCATGACGGCACGCGCTGCAAGGTTAAGACGAAGATGAGTCATGATATGATTTGCGCCGGCAAAGTTTCGATCATGTTGCTGGCAGGATACAAATGTAAGCTTTTAGATTTGTGACTGGATTATGACGAAGGCGAGCGCTTAGAGTTCGCTAAATCTCCGGCTCGCAGGCTGAATCGCCGCGCGCTTTGGGGGTTGGCATGACATTTCGATATGGCGTCTCGATCGTGGCGTTGGCGGTCGCTGCCTTCGGACCGGGCGCGCAGGCACAGACGGCCAACACGACCGCTTCGGACGTCAACGTCCTCAATCTGCTGGCGCCGTACCTGACGCTCAACACGACGGCGACCGGTCAGCAGACGCTGCAGCTCAACCTGGCGCAGTCGATCGCGATCAACACCGCCGCGGGGCTCGCCCAGCAGCAGTTCGCGATCAGCGACAAGAACCTGCTGGGCTCGGCGCGCAACGACCTGTCCTCGGCCGGGCTCGGGACATACGGCGTGGCTGCAAATCTCGCGGGCGGCCTGCCGGCCCAGACGCCGATCAACGGCATCGTTCCGCAACAGCTCGTCGGCGGCCTGGGTGCCCAGCTCGGCCCGATCTACCAGCGCGGGGTCGAGCAGGGCGCGAGCGGACCCCTGGGCAGCGTGGTCAATCTGCTGGCCGGTGCCTACGGTTTCACAGGCAACAACCTGGGCGTGGCCAAGAACTACTATGCCAACGGCGCGGCCAACAATCCGAGCGTGACCCCGGCCAACTACGTGGCGGTGCCGGCCGTGGCGCCGGCGGGCTACAGCCTGCCCACCGCCAACGGGCTGCCGAACACGATCAATAGCGTCTACGACCTCGCCTACGGCGTGACCAACACGCAAGCCGGCCAGGATGTCTACGGTTCCTCGCGGCCCGTCCAGGCGGCGCCGGCCCGGTTCACACCTTCGACCCGACCGCGCTCAACGGCATCGCCACGAATCCGTCCTTTCGAGCGGGCACACCACCTACGCGTTCACCGACGGCATCCTGCTCGCGATGCTG
>NZ_BACT01000202.1:0-1016 GCF_000333255.1 Methylobacterium sp. B1
GAATTATGACGCAGTCGGCCGAGACTGTACGGTCGACCTGCAGCAGGCATATCAATGAGGTGATCCCCAGCCCGACTGGGCCCGTTGCGGCCGCGGGACGCCCGAGCCGGAGACCTGCCATGACGCTGCTGCGCCGCGAGGCTCTCATCCTGATCGGTGCCGGCCTTGCCGGCACTGCCCGCGCCGCCGAGGCCATGCGGGCCACGGACTTCGCCTTCGAGACGCCCGAGGGCGCGCCGATGCCGCTCTCGGCCTATGCGGGAAAGCCGATCCTGGTGGTCAACACCGCCACGGCCTGCGGCTATGCCGGGCAACTCTCCGGGCTCCAGACGCTCTGGACGCGGTTCGGCGACCGGGGGCTCACGGTCCTGGGCGTGCCCTCGCCGGATTTCGGCAATCAAGAGCCGCTGGATGGCCCGGCCATCGCGGAGGCCGCCCGGAAGAATCACGGCGTCACCTTTCCGCTCACCGCCAAGACCCGGGTGAAGATGCCGGGCGCCCACCCATTCTACCGCTGGGCAGCGGCCGAGCGCCCGGCCGAGACGCCGCGGTGGAATTTTCACAAGTACTTGATCGCCCGGGACGGCACCCTGGCGGCGGCCTTCGCCACGCAGGTCGAGCCGACGGATCCGCGGGTGATCTCGGGCATCGCGGCAGCCCTCGATCAGGCCTGACATCCGAGACCCGGCCGGCAGGCGGGATTAAATGGCCGCTGCCTCGCGTTCACATCCCATGGCATCGGACAAGAACACGCGCCCGGACCTCCTCGACCTGATGGTGCCCCTGCGGCGCTACGCGCGTTCGCTGACCCGCGACGCGCTGCGGGCCGACGATCTCGTGCACGATACCCTGGTGCGGGCGCTGGAGATGCAGGGCACGCTCGGGCCCAATACCAATCTGCGCACCTGGATGATGACGGTGCTGCACAACGCCTTCATCGACGAGCAGCGCCGCCGGCAGGTCGAGCCCCGTCACGCCGACACGCTGGTGCGGATGACCGAGGACATGGCCCCGCC
>NZ_BACT01000201.1:0-4365 GCF_000333255.1 Methylobacterium sp. B1
GGGGTGCAAGCGCGGCGACGCGTTGAGCCGACCGGTACTAATCGCCCGATTGGCTTGATCGCTCTCGTGATCCGTGTCCGGACTGGATCGGCCGCGCAANGGCGGGCGATGCCAGAGACACACGCCACAACGAAGACCCGCAGCGACGACGCTGCATGCTTGCCGAACACAACACTCGACGCCGCAGCACCCTGCGCCGCCGAGTCCCAAAAGAATTGCGATGCGCCGGTCTGGTGGCCTGAGCGGCGTGCCCAGAACCCGATCCCATCTCGAACTCGGCCGTTAAACACGCCAGCGCCTATGGTACTGTGTCTCAAGACACGGGAGAGTCGGTCGCCGCCAGACCCGCCCATCGCAATCGGCATTCCCTCGACACGACACCGATCCGGCCCCGGACGACAGCGCCACCGCCCATCGCGGCAGGCGCCCCGGACACGCCGAAACACTCTTGGCGCGGGGTGGAGCAGCCCGGTAGCTCGTCAGGCTCATAACCTGAAGGTCACAGGTTCAAATCCTGTCCCCGCAACCAAACACACAAACCCGCCGCGCCCAAAAGCGCGGCGGGTTTTTTCGTTCGGCCGACCCCTCTGCGCCGAGGCATCTGAGCTCCCCCGACTTCAGGTCGGCCGCCGCGACGCCCAGAATCCACAGGGCCTCTCGCGCCGCATAGCGCCCGTCACCCGAGAAGGCTCGCTGGAGTTGCTTTCGCCTGCTCGCGATAGCGGCTGGAAATGCATCCTGAGCGCACAATCGACGGGTAACCGCGGGCTTGAAAGCTCTATAGCCCGCGCCGCCGCATCCCTCCGGCTGTAGAAGACGGCCATATCCGACTCGGAAGGACAAAGTGGCAATATCGATTGCGCACAAGCGACGCCCTGGCAGGCATTACTCCTTGAGGTTGAGCGATCAAAATCACTCTTCTTGCGTTGTTTGGACCCTTATACCCCGATCCTGAATTTAAGACTTGACCCATCTTCGGAATGCGATTGTATCAGGCGCCCGAATCGCGACGCAGTGCTTGCGTTCTGGCGAGCTTCGTCATCACGAGAAGGCAACGCACGAGACATGGCTCAGTCGACCGACGGTTCCCTCCGCTTCGTCACTCTCGCCTCTGAGATCGTCTCGGCCTATGTGAGCCACAATCACGTGCAGAGCGCGGATCTGCCCGGCCTCCTCAACGAGGTGCATGCGGCGATCCGAGGGATCTGCGATGCCGGCGCCCCCACCCCGGCCACCAAGGCGACCCCGCAGGAAATCCGGCGCTCGATCACCTCGGATTTCCTGATCTCCTTCGAGGATGGGAAGCCCTACAAGACGCTGCGCCGCCATCTCACCCTGCGCGGCCTGACCCCGGAGGCCTACCGCGCCAAGTGGGGCCTCGCCCCCGACTACCCGATGACCGCGCAGAGCTATTCCGAGCAACGCTCGCAGCTCGCCCGCTCCCTGGGACTGGGGCAGCCGCGCGCGGCGACGGCGGCGCCGGCCCCCGAGCCTGAGCCCGCGCCGCAACCCATCGGGAAGCGGCGGACCCGTAGCAAGGAGGCTGTCTGACGACGCACCGCTTGCCGTGAAGGTGTCGTCGCCCTGCCGCAATCGGCCTCGATAGCGTAGGGCCACAAGGTGCGCCTGCCTTCTCTCGGCCTGGACGGCGCGCCCGCCCCGACGCCGGAGACCTGCATGCTGACCCGCCTCACCCTGCCCGCCCTCGTCGCAGCCCTGCTGGCCGCCAGCCCGGCCGCGGCGCAGATGGCGCGTACGGAGACCCGGGAGCCTGCGAAAGACGGCACGGCGAAGGTCGTGCCCCTCAGCAAGGCCGACGTGCAGCTCTCCTTCGCCCCCGTGGTGAAGCGGGCCGCGCCCTCGGTGGTGAACGTCTACGCGTCCCACGTGGACAAGCGCTCCAGCGCGCGCACCAGCGCCATGGAGGAGTTCATGCGCCGCTTCTTCGGCGAGCCGGAGGGCGGCCGCGGGCCCCGGGGCGACCGGGCGCAGCGGTCCCTGGGCTCGGGGGTGCTGGTCGATGCCGACGGGCTCGTGATCACCAACAACCACGTCATCGACAACATGAACGAGGTTCGGATCGCCCTGGCGGACCGGCGCGAGTTCGAGGCCACGATCGTGATGCGCGACACCCGCACCGATCTCGCGGTGCTCAAGATCAAGGAACCGCCGAAGGGCCTCGTGCCGATGCCGTTCGGCGACGCCGACGCCCTCGAGGTCGGCGACTTCGTGATGGCGATCGGCAACCCGTTCGGCGTCGGCCAGACGGTGACGCAGGGCATCGTCTCGGCGCTGGCGCGCACGCAGGTCGGCTCGGCGGACTATCAGTATTTCATTCAGACCGACGCGGCGATCAACCCGGGCAATTCGGGCGGGGCGCTGGTCGATCTGCGCGGCCAGCTCGTGGGCATCAACACCGCGATCTACTCGCAGTCGGGCGGAAGCCACGGCATCGGCTTCGCGATTCCCGTGGGCATGGTCAAGGCCGTGGTCGATGCCGCCCGCGACGGCGCGGGCATCGTGCGCCGGCCCTGGCTCGGCGCGCGCATCCAGAGCGTGACCCCCGACATCGCCGACAGCATGGGCCTCGACCACCCGACCGGCGTGCTGGTGGCGAGCCTGCAGGCCAAGAGCCCCGCCGAGGAGGCGGGCCTGAAGCGCGGCGACCTGATCCTCACCGTCGACGGCCAGGAAGTCGCCGACCCGGAGGCCTTCGGCTACCGCTTCGCCCTCAAGGGCATCCAGGGCAACGCCCGGTTCGGGATCCTGCGCGGCACGACCCGCCAGACGGTGGCGGTCAAGCTCGCTCCGGCGCCGGAGACGCGGCCGCGGGACATGCTCAAGGTGAAGACCCGCTCGCCGTTCCTGGGCGCGACGCTCGTAAACACCTCGCCCGCGGTGGCCGAGGAGATGCAGGTCGATTTCCCCGCCGACGGTGTGGCCGTGCAGGCCGTGGACGAGAACTCCATCGCCGCCCGGGTGGGGCTGCAGAAGGGGGACGTGATCGTAGCGGTCAACGGCGTGCCGATGGCGACCACCAAGGATCTCGACCGGGTCACCCGCAACAGCCTCAATTCCTGGGAAGTGGCGATCAACCGCAACGGCGAGGTCCTGACCTCGGTGTTCGGCGGCTGATCCCGGGCGAGCCCGGCACCGGCTCGCGACCGTGGGCAAGCGTGGGCAAGGTCGGGCGCGCCGCTTGCGCCGCCGGTCGCGCCCGGTGTTGATGCGCAGATGTCCGACCTGTTCGCTTCCGCGGAGCCGCCCTCCGCGCCGGATTCCGGCCGCGCCTCCGGCACCGAGGCGGGCCGCCCCCTCGCAGACCGCCTGCGGCCGCAGAGCCTTGCCGAGGTCGTCGGCCAGGAGCACCTGACCGGGGAGGGCGGGGCGCTCACGCGCCTGCTGCGCGGGCGCAGCCTCGGCTCGCTGATCTTCTGGGGACCGCCCGGCACCGGCAAGACCACCGTGGCGCGGCTGCTGGCACAGGGCACGGACCTGCATTTCGAGCAGATCTCGGCGATCTTCTCGGGCGTGCCCGACCTGCGCAAGGTGTTCGAGGCCGCGCGCAAGCGCCGGGCGACCGGACAGGCGACCCTGCTGTTCGTCGACGAGATCCACCGGTTCAACCGGGCGCAGCTCGACGCCTTCCTGCCGGTCATGGAGGACGGCACCGTCACGCTGGTGGGGGCGACGACGGAGAACCCCTCGTTCGAGCTGAACGCCGCGCTCCTGTCCCGGGCCCGGGTGCTGCTGTTCCGGGCCCTCGATCCGGGCGCCATCGCGCGGCTGCTGGTGCGGGCCGAGGCGCTGACGGGCCGAGCCCTGCCGCTCACCGAGGAGGCGCGCGGCGTGCTGGTCCGCATGGCCGACGGCGACGGGCGGGCGGCCCTGACCCTGGCGGAGGAGGTGTGGCGCTCGGCGCAACCGGGGGAGACTCTCGACGCGGAGGCCCTGCAGGCCATCGTGCAGCGGCGGGCGCCGATCTACGACAAGGCGCAGGAGGGCCACTACAACCTGATCTCGGCCCTGCATAAGACCGTGCGCGGCTCGGATCCGGACGCGGCGCTCTACTACCTCTGCCGGATGCTCGATGCCGGGGAGGACCGGCTGTTCATCGCCCGCCGGCTGGTGCGCATGGCGGTGGAGGATGTCGGGCTCGCCGACCCGCAGGCCCTGGTGGTGGCCAACGCCGCCAAGGACGCCTTCGACTTCCTCGGCAGTCCGGAGGGGGAGCTGGCGCTCGCCCAGGCGGCGATCTACCTCGCCTGCGCGCCGAAATCGAACGCGGTCTACACCGCCTACAAGGCCGCGACCCGGCTCGCCAAGGAGGCGGGCTCCCTGCCGCCGCCGCGGACCATCCTCAAC
>NZ_BACT01000200.1:0-5482 GCF_000333255.1 Methylobacterium sp. B1
GGTGAGGGGTGGGGACTCTCCGGAAAGACCTGATCCCTCACTCCAACCCTCTCCCGCACGGGAGAGGGGGCACGTCGCGCATCGTGGCGGCGGATGCGCGAGCCCCGTGCAGTTGGGTGGCGAACGAGAGGAAGTGCCCAATGAGTTTCGGGCTCGACGAGGACCGGATCGCGATCCGCGAGATGGCACAGGGCTTCGCGGCCGAGCACATCGCCCCCCACGCCCTCGACTGGGACCGCGACAAGACCTTCCCGGTCGAGACCCTGCGGGCGGCCGCCGCCCTCGGCATGGCGGGAATCTACGTCCGCGAGGATCTCGGCGGCTCCGGCCTCTCCCGCCTCGACGCGACCCTGATCTTCGAGGCGCTCAGCACCGGCTGCCCGACCGTGGCGGCGTTCCTGTCGATCCACAACATGTGCGCCTGGATGATCGACGCCTACGGCGACGACGACCAGCGCCGGCGCTGGATCCCATCCCTGATGGGGATGGAGCGGATCGCCAGCTACTGCCTGACCGAGCCGGGCTCGGGCTCCGACGCGGCGGCGCTCCGCACCCGCGCCGAGCGCGACGGCGACCATTACGTCCTCACCGGCGAGAAGCAGTTCATCTCGGGGGCCGGTGCCAGCGACCTCTACGTCTGCATGGTCCGCACCGGCGAGGCCGGCCCTTCGGGCATCTCGGCCATCGTGGTGGAGAAGGGGACGCCTGGCCTCTCCTTCGGCGCCGACGAGCGCAAGATGGGCTGGAACGCCCAGCCGACCCGCGCCGTACGCTTCGACGGCTGCCGCGTGCCGGTGGCCAACCGCCTGGGCGCTGAGGGCCAGGGGTTCCGCATCGCCATGAGCGGCCTCGACGGGGGGCGGCTCAACATCGCCGCCTGCTCCCTCGGGGGCGCCCAGGCGGCCCTCGACAAGGCGCTCGCCTATATGGGCGACCGGCGCGCCTTCGGGGCGAAGCTCACCGATTTCCAGGCCCTGCAGTTCCGGCTTGCCGACATGGCGACCAGCCTGGAGGTCTCGCGCACCTTCCTGCGCCATGCGGCCTCCGCCCTCGACGCCAAGGATCCCGCCGCCACCCAGCTCTGCGCCATGGCCAAGCGCCACGTCACCGACGCGGCCTTCGCGGTGGCGAATGACGCGCTCCAGCTCCACGGCGGCTACGGCTACCTCGCCGAGTACGGCGTGGAGAAGATCGTCCGGGATCTGCGCGTGCACCAGATCCTCGAAGGCACCAACGAGATCATGCGGGTGATCATCGCCCGCGCACTGACCGGAGACCGCCGATGACCGACGTGATCGTCGAGCGGGTCGGCGCCCTGGGGCGCCTGCGCCTCGACCGCCCGAAGGCCCTGAACGCCCTGACCCACGGCATGGTCGGCACGATCGATCGGGCCCTCGATGAGTTCTCCGCCGATCCCGGCATCGCGGCGGTGCTGCTCACCGGGGAGGGGGAGCGGGGGCTGTGCGCCGGCGGCGACCTGCGCGGCCTCTACGAGAGCGACGGCACGGCCTTCGCCGAATCCTTCTGGCGGGACGAGTACCGCCTCGACGCCCGCATCGCCCAGTACGAGAAGCCCTTCGTGGCGGTGATGGACGGCATCACCATGGGCGGCGGGGTCGGCCTGTCGGGTCATGCCGCCCACCGGATCGTCACCGAGCGCTCGCGCATCGCCATGCCGGAGACCGGGATCGGCTATCTGCCGGATGTCGGCGGCACGTGGCTCCTGCCCCGCGCGCCCGGCGAGCTCGGCACCTATCTCGGCCTGACCGGCGAGCCGGTCGGTGCCGCCGACGCGATCCTGTGCGGGTTGGCCGACGCGATGGTGCCGTCCCGGGCCCTTCCCGATCTCCTCGACGCGCTCTCGGCCCTGGCGCCGGATGCCGGCGACGCGGGCGTGCGGGACCTGATCGGGCGTCTCGCCCGGGAACCGGATCCGGCGCCCCTGGCCGCACACCGGAGCATGATCGACCGCTGCTTCGCCTTCGACATGGTCGACGAGATCCTGGCGGCGCTGGCGGCCGACGGCTCGGATTTCGCGGCGGCGACTCGCGACATCCTGCTGACGAAGTCGCCGTCGAGCCTCGTCCTGACGCTCTGCCTGCTGCGCCTCGGGCGCGGCGCGCCGAGCCTGGAGGCCTGCCTGGAACGCGAGTTCCACGCGTCCCTGGCGGTGCTGGACGAGGGCGATTTCCGCGAGGGCATCCGCGCCGCCGTGATCGACAAGGACAAGACCCCGCGCTGGAACCCGCCGAGCCTCGACGCGGTCGATCCGGCCCGGATCGCCCGCTGGCTGGAGAAGCGGGCGGCGCCGGTCTTTCCAGAGTCGCGCACTGGGGCGGTGTGATGAGGCTTCGTCTTCACCCACTCATCCCCTCATCCTGAGGCGCCGGAGCGCAGCGGAGGCCTCGAAGAAGGGCTCCAGGGATCGCGGCGTGTTCTGGAGCCCTCCTTCGAGGCCCGCTGACGCGGGCACCTCAGCATGAGGGCGAGGGTGGGACAGGCGATAAACAACTCAGGGAGGACGGGATGGCACAGACCATCGGGTTCATCGGTCTCGGCAACATGGGCGGCCCCATGGCGGCCAACCTCGTGAAGGCGGGCCATACGGTGCGCGGCTTCGACCTTGTCCCGGCCTCGCTGGAGGCCGCCCGCGCCGAGGGGATTACCGTTGCGGGCTCGGCCCTGGCGGCGGCCGAGGGCGCGGACGTGGTCATCACCATGCTGCCCGCCGGACGGCACGTGGTCGAGGTCTGGACGCAGCTCGCCGCGGCGCTGCCAGCCGGCACGCTGCTGATCGATTCCTCTACCGTCGACGTCGAGAGCGCCCGCAAGGCCCACGCCCTCGCGGAGGCGCAGGGCTGCCTGTCGGTGGACGCGCCGGTCTCCGGCGGGACCGGCGGCGCCAAGGCCGGGACGCTGACTTTCATGGCCGGCGGCGCCGAGGCCGCCTTCGCGAAGGCCGAGCCGCTGCTGAAGGCGATGGGCAAGAACGTGTTCCATTGCGGCGCGGCCGGCGCCGGGCAGGCGGCCAAGATCTGCAACAACATGATCCTCGGCATCTCGATGATCGGCGTCAGCGAGGCCTTCGCGCTCGGCGAGAAGCTCGGCCTGTCGCACCAGGCGCTCTACGACGTGGCCTCGGTCTCCTCGGGCCAGTGCTGGTCGCTGACCACCTACTGTCCGGTTCCGGGCCCGGTGCCGACCTCGCCGGCCAACAACGGCTACAAACCGGGCTTCGCGGCGGCGCTGATGCTCAAGGATCTCCGGCTCGCCCAGGCCGCCGCCCTGGCCTCCGGCGCCGCGACACCCCTCGGCGCAGAGGCCGCGCAGGTCTACGGATTGTTCGAGGGCGCCGGTCACGGGGGAGAGGACTTTTCCGCGATCATCAATATGCTCCGCGGGCAGGGAGGCGAGTCGTGAGCGACGCGTACGAGACGATCCTGACGGAGACGCGCGGGCGCGTCCTTCTGATCACCCTCAACCGGCCGAAGGCGCTGAACGCCATCAACGCACAGCTCACCGGCGAGGTGATCCGGGCGGCCACCGAGGCCGATGCGGATCCGAATATCGGCTGCATCGTCATCACCGGTTCGGCCAAGGCCTTCGCGGCCGGGGCCGACATCAAGGAGATGCAGCACGCCACCTACGCGGAGATGTACGCGGGCGACCGGTTCGCCGACTGGGACCGCTTCATCGCCGTGCGCAAGCCGATCATCGCCGCTGTGGCGGGGTACGCGCTGGGCGGTGGCTGCGAGCTCGCCATGATGTGCGACATCATCCTGGCCGCCGACACCGCACAGTTCGGTCAGCCCGAGATCAAGCTCGGGGTGATGCCGGGAATCGGCGGCAGCCAGCGGCTCACCCGCTTCGTCGGCAAGGCCAAGGCCATGGAGATGTGCCTGACCGGCCGGATGATGGATGCCGCCGAGGCGGAGCGTTCGGGCCTCGTCTCGCGGGTGATCGCCGCCGACCGGCTCCTCGACGAGGCCATGACGGCGGCCGCGACCATCGCGGCGATGTCGCTGCCGATCGCCATGATGACCAAGGAGGCGGTCAACCGCGCCTACGAGACCACGCTGACCGAGGGCATCCGCTTCGAGCGGCGGGTCTTCCATGCCATGTTCGCCACCAAGGACCAGAAGGAGGGCATGGCCGCCTTCGTGGAGAAGCGGCCGCCTCGGTTCGAGAATACCTGAGCGCAGCCCGCCCCGGCCGATGGGGTCGGGGCGCCAAGACCACAAGACGGGGAGGGGAACGACCATGCCGAGCTTCCGGGAGGCCCGCGACCTTCTGCTGGCCCATCGCACCGATTATGGCGCTGCCGTCTCGGCTTTCGCGTGGCCGGATCCGGTGCCGTTCAACTGGGCGCTCGACTGGTTCGACGCCGTCCTCGCCGGTCCCGAGAGCCGCGACCGGGCCGCCCTGCGGATCGTCGAGGCCGGCAGCGGGGCCGAGCAGAGCCTCACCTTCGGGGAGATCGCCCGCCGCTCCAACCAGGTGGCCAACCACCTGCGGCAGCTCGGCCTGAAGCGCGGCGACCACCTGCTCCTGCTGCTGGGTAACGTGCCGGCCCTCTGGGAGACCATGCTGGCGGCGATGAAGCTCGGCGCCGTTGTCATCCCGGCGACCACGCTGCTCACCGCCGACGAGCTGGCCGACCGCCTCGCCCGCGGGCGCCCGCGGGCGATCGTGGCCGGGCCGGAGCAGGTCGCGCGGTTCGCCGGCCTCGACACGGGCGGCGCCATCCGCCTCGTCACCGGAGCTGCGACGGAGGGCTGGGCGGCCTACGACGACGCGTTCGGAGCCCCGGAGACCTTCGCGCCGGACGGGCCGACCGGGGCCGACGACCCGATGCTCCTCTACTTCACCTCCGGCACGACGGCGAAGCCGAAGCTGGTGCGTCACAGCCACCGTTCCTACCCGGTGGGAGCGCTCTCGACGATGTACTGGCTCGGGCTCCAGCCCGGCGACGTGCATTGCAACGTCTCCTCGCCGGGCTGGGCGAAGCACGCCTGGTCCTCGTTCTTCGCGCCCTGGAATGCCGGCGCGACGATCCTGGTGATCAATCAAGCGCCGTTCAACGCCGCCGCCCTGCTGGCGCAGCTGGAACGGACCGGTGCCACCACGCTGTGCGCGCCGCCGACCGTGTGGCGGATGATCATCCAGGAGGATCTGACCGGGAAGCGGCTCGCCCTGCGCGAGGTCTGCGCGGCGGGCGAGCCCCTGAATCCCGAAGTGATCGAGCGGGTGAAGAGCGCCTGGGGCCTCACGATCCGCGACGGCTACGGCCAGACCGAGACCACGGCGCTCATGGCCAACACGCCGGGGCAGCCGGTGGTGCCGGGCGCCCTGGGTCGGCCCCTGCCGGGCTACCGGGTGCGCGTCCTCGACCTCGACGGACAGCCGGCCTCAGAGGGCGAGGTCTGCCTGGAACTCGGCGCGTACCGGCCCGCGGGCCTGATGCAGGGTTACGACGACGGCC
>NZ_BACT01000199.1:0-12233 GCF_000333255.1 Methylobacterium sp. B1
ATCCAGCAGAAAGTAGATTGCCGTGCCGACGNAGCGCCCCTCCACCGGCGGGGGTCGCGAAAGGTCTCGCGTAATTGCCGCCCTCGGGATGGGGTTCAGCCCCAGCGTCGCGATCACCTCGGCTGCCGTCATGATCCGCCTCTCCATCCGCCGGGCCGGCGTCCGGCCGGCCGCTTGCCGGCACTGGACGCCGATGCTACCGGCCGAAAAACCCGTAAGGTCCGAAAAAGATGCCGAGCCCCACCGTACGTCTCCACCGCGGCGACCTGCCCGCCGATTACGATGCGGGCCGGGCGGTGGCCATCGACACAGAGACGCTCGGGCTCAACCCGCATCGGGATCGTCTCTGCGTGGTGCAGCTCTCCACCGGCGACGGGACGGCCGACGTGGTCCAGATCCCGCAAGACGGTCCGGAGCCGGTGATGCTCAAGCGCGTCCTGGCCGATCCGGAAATCCTCAAGATCTTCCACTTCGCGCGGTTCGACGTGGCGGTCCTGTATCGGGCGCTCGGGGTGATGCCAACGCCGGTCTACTGCACCAAGATCGCCTCGAAGCTCGCCCGGACCTATACGGATCGCCACGGCCTGAAGGACGTGGTCCGCGAACTCGTCGGCGTCGACCTGTCGAAGCAGCAGCAATCCTCGGATTGGGGCGCCGAGAATCTGTCGCAGGCCCAGCTCGATTACGCGGCGTCGGACGTGCTCCACCTTCACGCGGCCCGCGACCGGCTCGACGCGATGCTGGCCCGGGAAGGGCGCAGCGATCTCGCGGCCGCCTGTTTCGCTTTCCTGCCGACCCGGGCCCGCCTCGATCTCGACGGCTGGCCCGAGACCGACATCTTCGCGCATACTTGAGGAGGCGGAGGATTCTGCACACTTCCTGTGCGGAGTGAGACTTTCCTGTCACCGCACCGCGATGTGTCGCTGGTAAGTTGTGGTTGCCAGGGCTTCCGGGTCCCGGCCAGTCCCTCCTCGCCGGTCACCCACCCGATCAGGCCGGCGAGGAGGGTCCGTCGTGCTCAGGTCAGCGTCCGCGGGCCGGACTGCGTCGTGATCCGGGCGGTCCAGCGCGGGCCGGGGCCCGCCACGACCCGCGGCGGATCGGCGAGGCCGAGCGCGGCGTGCAGCTCCGTGACGGCGTCGGGATCCGGATGCGTCAGGATGAGCGCCTCCAGACCAGCGCCGAGATCCGGCATCCGCCCCGCCGGATTCCCGCGTGGCCCCCAATCCATGACGCACGGCGCTGCCCCGTCCGCCGGCCACGCCCCGCCCGGGGGCACCGCGAAGCGCCAGGACAGGTCGCCGCGGGTCATCGTCGCCGCCGCGCCGAGGAGCGCGCCATGGGCGGCGAGAACGCCGTCGAGATCGTCCGTGCGGGCGACGAAGCCGCGCAGCCGCCGGCCCGAATCCCAGTCGGCCCGCACCCGTGCGGCATCGCCGAGGCCGAACCAGCGCGCCCGCGGCGGGACCGGCGCCTCGGGATCGACAGCGATCACCTCCAGGAACGTGGCGTCGCCGAGACGCATCAGATGGTTGCGGGTGCCCATCTCGCGGTGGCGCCCGCCTTCCGGCATCGTCAGGCCGAGGCAATCCCGGACATGCGCCACGCCTTCCGCGAGATCGGGCGCGACGACGACGAGGTGGTCGAGGGTAAGCATCGGGCGGGCTCCGTGTGACCGCTAGCGCCTGGGCGGCCGGCGGCCCGGGCATTCCCGGGGCCGCGCGGGTCCCGACCCGGCCTTCGTGCTGATGGGCGCCGCAAAATCAGGAGGGGATGGGTAACTCCGGAACGTCCCCAAGAAAAAGGCCGGGGCCCCGCGAGAGGCCCCGGCCTGGGAGAGATCCGGGCCGGGCATCGTGCCCGGCCCGCAATCCCCTTACAGCGAGTAGTACTGCACGAACTCGATCGGGTGCGGGGTCATCTCGTAGCGCAGCACCTCGGTCATCTTCAGCTCGATGAACGAGTCGATCTGGTCGTCCGAGAACACGCCGCCCTCCTTGAGGAAGGCCCGGTCCTTGTCGAGGTTGGCGAGCGCCTCGCGGAGCGAGCCGCACACGGTCGGGATCTTCTTCAGCTCCCGCGGCGGCAGCTCGTAGAGATCCTTGTCCATGGCCGGACCCGGGTCGATCTTGTTGCGGATGCCATCGAGGCCGGCCATCAGCAGCGCCGAGAAGGCGAGGTAGGGGTTCGCCATCGGGTCGGGGAAGCGGACCTCCACGCGCTTGGCCTTCGGGCTCTTGGTCCACGGGATGCGGCAGGAGGCCGAGCGGTTGCGCGCCGAGTAGGCGAGCAGCACCGGCGCCTCGTAGCCCGGCACTAGGCGCTTGTACGAGTTGGTCGACGGGTTGGTGAAGGCGTTCAGCGCCTTGGCGTGCTTGATGATGCCGCCGATGTACCAGAGGCACTCCTGGGAGAGGCCGGCATACTTGTCGCCGGCGAAGACCGGCTTGCCGTCCTTCCAGATCGACTGGTGGACGTGCATGCCCGAGCCGTTGTCGCCGTAGACGGGCTTGGGCATGAACGTCGCCGACTTGCCGTAGCTCTGCGCGACGTTGTGGATGCAGTACTTGTAGATCTGCATGTGGTCGGCGAGCAGGGTCAGCGTGTCGAACTTCATGCCGAGCTCGTGCTGGGCCGAGGCCACCTCGTGGTGGTGCTTCTCGACCTTCACGCCCATGGACTGCATGGCCGCGAGCATCTCGCCGCGCATGTCCTGCGCCGAATCCTGCGGCGGGACGGGGAAGTAGCCGCCCTTGGTCTGCACCCGGTGGCCGAGGTTGCCGCCCTCGTAATCGGTGAAGCCGTTGGTCGGCAGCTCGGTGGAGTCGAGCTCGAAGCCGGTGCGGTAGGGGTCGGCGCCGAACTTCACGTCGTCGAACACGAAGAACTCGGCCTCGGGGCCGACATAGATCGTGTCGCCGATGCCGGTCTGCTGCAGGTAGGCCTCAGCGCGCTTGGCGGTGCCGCGCGGGTCGCGGCCGTAGGGCTCGCCGGTGGCCGGCTCCAGCACGTCGCACACGATCGACATGGTCGCGGCCGAGAAGAACGGGTCCAGGGTGGCGGTCACCGGATCCGGCATCAGCAGCATGTCGGACTCGTTGATCGCCTTCCAGCCGGCGATTGAGGAGCCGTCGAACATGGTGCCCTCGTCGAAGATCTCCTCGTCGATGAGCGACACGTCGAACGTGACGTGCTGCCACTTGCCGCGCGGGTCGGTGAACCGGAAGTCCACGTAGCGCACGTCGTTGTCCCGGATCGTCTTCAGCACCTCGGCCGCATTGGTCATCGTGGGCATCCTCCAGGGATCTCTGAATCGTCTCTCGGGGCGCACCCGCACGCGGTCGCGTGCGCCGGCAAGCGGGGCTTGATATCCGGCGCGGGCGTGCCTTGCCACCCGCCGGGCCCCGGAATCGGCGGCCGGATAGAACGATCGGTCCGCGATTGCGTCCGATCTCGAAACCGTGTTCGCGCCATACCGTTTCTAGGGCATCGTTGTTCTCCGGCAATGGCCCTGCTGGCACGATCCATGCGAAGGCGGCCGCAGCCGTCGACGAGGCGGCAAGCCGTTCGCGTCTTCCCGGGTTGCCCAGGTCGCGCATCGATACGGACGAGAGAACCGGAATGACCAAATATAAGCTCGAGTACATATGGCTCGACGGGTACACGCCGACCCCGAACCTCCGCGGTAAGACGCAGATCAAGGAATTCGACAGCTTCCCGACCCTCGAGCAGCTCCCGATGTGGGGCTTCGACGGCTCGTCCACCAAGCAGGCCGAGGGCGGCAGCTCCGACTGCATGCTGAAGCCCGTGCGCCACTTCCCCGACCCGGCCCGCAAGAACGGCGTGCTGGTGATGTGCGAAGTGATGATGCCGGACGGCGTGACCCCGCACGAATCCAACAAGCGCGCCACCATCTTGGACGATGCCGGCGCCTGGTTCGGCTTCGAGCAGGAGTACTTCCTGTACAAGGACGGCCGCCCGCTCGGCTTCCCGGCCTCCGGCTACCCGGCGCCGCAGGGCCCGTACTACACCGGCGTCGGCTACTCGAACGTCGGCGACGTCGCCCGCAAGATCGTCGAGGAGCACCTCGACCTCTGCCTCGATGCCGGCATCAACCACGAGGGCATCAACGCCGAGGTGGCCAAGGGCCAGTGGGAGTTCCAGATCTTCGGCAAGGGCTCCAAGAAGGCCGCCGACGAGATGTGGATGGCCCGCTACCTCCTGCAGCGCCTCTGCGAGAAGTACGGCATCGACGTCGAGTACCATTGCAAGCCGCTCGGCGACACCGACTGGAACGGGTCGGGCATGCACTGCAACTTCTCGACCGCGTTCATGCGCGAGCACGGCGGCAAGGCGTATTTCGAGAAGCTCATGGAGGCGTTCAAGAACGCCCGCGAGGAGCACATCGCCGTCTACGGTCCGGACAACCACATGCGCCTGACCGGCAAGCACGAGACCGCCTCGATCCACGAGTTCTCGTACGGCGTGGCCGATCGCGGCGCCTCGATCCGCGTGCCGCATTCCTTCGTGAACAACGGCTACAAGGGCTACCTCGAGGATCGCCGTCCGAACTCCCAAGGCGACCCCTACCAGATCGCCTCGCAGGTGCTGAAGACGATCGCTTCCGTGCCGGCCGAGGCCGCTGCAGCCGCGTAAGACGCGTCGGAAGCGTCAGCTTCCCACAGAACGAACGAAGCCGGGCCCTCGGGTCCGGCTTCGCCGTTTCCGGATCGGATGGGCCGGTCCGTGACCCGCGCCGGCGCTTCAGGATAGCGAGCTCCGCTCGGCGGCCCTGTAACGTATGGGTATCGCGGGGTCCGTGGACGGGCGGCACGCCCGAGTTTCGGGTCTCAGGATCGGCGCGGGCGCTCGTCGTCGCGGATCGCCGCCTCGTGGTACCACGCGCCGCCGCCGAGGCTCGGCACGGGTGCGGGTTTCGCGTCCGGAGCGGCCCGCGCGGTCAGGCGCGAGCGCCGGAATGCGGACAGATCGTAGATCTTGGCGCTCTCGCGCGGGTCCGTCGCGGCCATCGCACATCCTCCTGCATCGGGTTCAAGTGGCCGATCAGGCCAGCCGTTCCCGATGATGTGGGGTGTGGAAGGCGGCGCTCCAGTGCGGAGCGCGCCGATGCCGGACATTCGCGCAGTGCGAAATCTTAGGCAGAGAAGCGTTGCGGGAGCGGGACGGCCCGCGTCAGATCGCGTCCGTTCCGGTCTCGCCGGTGCGGATGCGGATCGCTTCCTCGATGGTCGAGACGAAGATCTTGCCGTCGCCGATGCGGCCGGTCTGGGCCGACTTGCGGATCGCCTCGACGGCGCCCTCCACAAGGGCGTCGGACAGAACGATCTCCAGCTTCACCTTGGGCAGGAAGTCGACCACGTATTCGGCGCCCCGGTAGAGCTCCGTATGGCCCTTCTGACGGCCGAAACCCTTCGCCTCGATGACGGTGATGCCCTGGAGACCGACCTCCTGGAGCGCCTCCTTCACTTCGTCGAGCTTGAAAGGCTTGATGATCGCTTCGATCTTCTTCATGCCGCTCGGGCCTGCGCTGCGGTGCCGGGCATTTCTAACATCCTCGTGACGCCTCCGCCATGCCGTTTTCGCGGCGTGCCCAACCATAGTGCCTATTTCATGTGCGATCCACGCACATCCTTCAGGCGCTTCTCCGGTTTTTGGCGCGTTTTTAGTCAGGGCTGATCGGTGCACGGGCAGAGGGGAGGGCGGACATGCGGTTGTTGACGGTCGCGGCGATGAGGCGGGTCGATGCGGCAGCCATCGACGGCGGCGTGCCGGGCCTCCGGCTGATGGAGGCTGCCGGCGCCGCGGTCGCCGCCCGCGCTCGGGCTCGCCTGCCGGCGGGCGGAAAGACGGTCGTCCTGTGCGGACCCGGCAATAACGGAGGCGACGGCTTCGTGGCCGCGCGCCTGCTGGCGGAGGCCGGCTACGGCGTCGACCTCGTCCTTCTTGGTGAGCGTGCGGCGCTGAAAGGGGACGCCGCCCTGGCCGCCGAGGCCTGGACGGGACCGGTGCGTCAGGCCGACGGCAACCCGCTGCCGTCCTGCGACCTCGTGATCGACGCCCTGTTCGGGGCCGGTCTGTCGCGCGATCTCGAAGGCGCCGCCCGCGCGCTCGTCGAGGCGGTGAACGCCGCCGGGGTCCCGGTGCTCGCGGTCGACGTGCCGAGCGGGATCGACGGCGATACCGGTGCGGTGCGCGGTGTCGCGATCCGGGCGGTGGAGACCGTGACCTTCGTGGCGTTCAAGCCCGGACACCTGCTCCAACCCGGGCGCAGCCTCTGCGGGCAACTCAGCCTCGCGGATATCGGGACCGGACCGGAGGCGCTCGCGGCCGGTCTGGCCGTCGGCCCGCCGCTCCATCGGAACGGGCCCGACCTGTGGGCCGGAGCCTTCCCGCGGCTCAGCGGATTGAGCCACAAATACACCCGCGGCCACGCCCTCGTGCTGTCCGGGCCGGCCACGAAGACCGGGGCCGCCCGGCTGGCCGCCCGCGGTGCCCTGCGGGTCGGCGCCGGGCTCGTGACCGTCGCGTCGCCGCCCGCGGCGCTCGCCGAGCACGCCGCGCATCTCACGGCGATCATGCTGCGGCCTTGCGAGAGTGCCGATGACCTCGACGACCTGCTCACCGACGAGCGGCTGAATGTGGTTCTGGCCGGGCCGGGGCTCGGAACCGGCGAGCCCACCCGGGAACGCGTCGCCGTGGCGGCGGCGGCCGGGCGCGGCCTCGTTCTCGATGCCGACGCGCTGACGAGCTTCGCCGGGCAGGCGCGCCTTCTCGCCGCCCATTTGGCGGATGGCGATGCCCGGGCCGTCCTGACCCCCCATGCCGGCGAGTTCGAGCGGCTCTTCGACGGTACGGCGGCGGCAGGCGGCGCCGACAAGGTCGCGCGGACCCGCGCGGCGGCGGAACTCACCGGCGCCGTCGTAGTCCTCAAGGGCGCCGATACCGTCGTCGCCGCCCCGGACGGCCGCGCGGCGATCAACGACCACGGCAGCCCCTATCTCGGCACTGCGGGCTCCGGGGATGTGCTGGGTGGCCTGATCGCTGGCCTGATGGCCCAGGGCATGGACCCCTTCGAGGCCGCCGCCGCCGGGGTGTGGCTCCACGGCGATGCCGGCCTGCGCCACGGTCCCGGCCTGATCGCCGAGGACATCCCGGAGCTGATGCCGGCGGTGCTCCGGGACCTCGTCGAATCCGCGCTCAGGTGACTTCGAAGACGGTCCACAGGCCGGTGTCGAACCGCTCCAGCACCGTGGCGCTGATCAGCCAGCGCCCCGGATTGTCGGCCAGGAAGCCGATCCGTGCGGTCCTGCCCTCCAGGAGCTGGAACGTGTCGAGCCAGTAAGGCTCCCAGCCATCGTCGAGGGGGTGGAGCAGCCGGAAGCAATGGCCGTGCAGGTGCAGGGACTGGGGAAAGGCGGTGTCGTTGCGCAGGGCCAGCACCACGACCTGGCCGCGCTTCACCGAGAAGATCGGCTGGAGGCCCGTGGTGCCGCTCGCACCGTTCACCGACCAGATCTTCTGCGGATCGCCCGTATAGACGGCGTCGGGCGCCGGACCGTCCTTGGCGCCTCCCTTGTCCTTCGGCACGAAGGCGCCGCCGGTGATCACGACGTCGCGGCGCAGGGCGTTCTGGAGCTTGACCTCGGCCGGCAGGCGCTTGTTCTCGCCGATCGGCCCGATCGGCGGCCGCTTCTCGGTGATCTTGGCGCCCTTCGTGGTGACGCTGGCCAGGATGAGGCCCTTGCCGATCAGCGCGTGGATCGCGCAGGTGGCGCCTTCCTCCTCCGGCAGGTCGACGAGCAGGTCGTAGCGGGTTCCCGGCGGGAAGGGCAGGGTGGCCCGGAGCGGCTCGAACGTGTCGGTCGGCTGCCCGTCGACCGCCGCCACATAGACCTTGACGCCTTCGAACTTGATGCGCGTCGCCCGGGCGTTGCAGGCATTGCCGAGGCGCAGGCGGACCCGGGCCCCGGGGCGGGCCTCGAAGATGCCCGGCACCGGCTTGCCGTTGACCGTGACGAGGTTGCCGAGGCGCCCGTGTGCGGCGGCGAGCGGAACCTGCCCGAAGGGCATGAGCGTGCCGTCATCCTCGAGCCGCCAATCCTGCAGGACGACGCTGACATCGGCATCGACGGCGGGCGGATTCGCCTCCTCGACGACCAGCATGCCCGCGAGCCCGCGCCCCGACGGTTCGCTCGACCCCCCGACGACCAACGGCCGGATCAGGTAGGAGCCGGCATCCGGCGGCGTGAACGCGTAGAGGAAGTCGCCGCCCGGCGGGATCGGCGCCTGGGTCACCCCGCCGACGCCGTCCATGGCGTTGACGTTGCGCACCCCGTGCCAGTGCAACGCGAGCGGCTTGTCGGTCCGGTTCTCGACCTTCAGCCGCACCGGCTGGCCGAGCTTGACCCGGACGACGGGCGGCAGGGCCTTGCCGTCGAAGCACCAGACCGGCGTTTCGGGCGCGGGCTCCGGCCGGAACCGAGCCCGGCCGGGGGCCGCCGGCAGGGCGGCCGGTTCCGGTTGCGCCGGAGACGCCGCCCCGTTGCCGGGGGGCGGGCTCGGCGCCTGGGCCCGCGCCGCGTCCGGCACCAGCCCGAAGGCGGCGGCGGTGGCGAGGAGGCTCCGGCGCGACGGCGAGCCGGCGCGCGAATCGGTCGGCGGCACGGGGCGGGATGGCGGCATGGGATCTCGGCTGCGGCTCGCGACGGGTTCGCTCCATAGCGGCGTGTCGGCTCCCGCGCCACAGGGGTAAGTTTTTTGCTGCGGGCCGGCCGGCCCATGCTATAGGGCGCGCTTCCGGCGGCCGGCGATGCGCCGGATGTCGGCGCGCGCGGGCGTGGCGGAACTGGTAGACGCGCTGGATTTAGGTTCCAGTGTCGCAAGACGTGGGGGTTCGAGCCCCTCCGCCCGCACCAGGACGTCTGCTGCGGTAGCGGTCCCCTCGGGACCCTCCGTCCCGTACCCGACATCTCGGCATCCCGGTCCGCGCGAGCACGACGCCGGCCCGCCCGGCGAACCCAGGTTTCTTTGAAGAGCGACGACGACGATGCAGGTGACCGAGATCAACGCCCAGGGGCTGAAGCGCGAGTTTCAGGTTCTGCTGGCCGCCCAGGAACTCGAGGAGCGCCTGACCAACGAGCTGTCCGGCATGAAGGACAAGGTGCAGCTCAAGGGCTTCCGCCCCGGCAAGGTGCCGGTCGCGCATCTGCGCAAGGTCTACGGCCGCTCCGTGATGGCTGAGGTGGTGCAGAACGCCGTCAACGAGGCCAATCGCCAGATCGTCGCCGACAACGGCCTCAAGCTCGCCCTGGAGCCGCAGGTCGAGTTCCCGAGCGATCAGGCCGAGGTCGAGAAGGCGCTCGACGCCAAGGGTGACCTCGCCTTCAAGGTCGCCCTCGAGGTGATGCCGAGCTTCGAACTCGCCGACCTCTCCGACGTCAGCCTGACCAAGCGCGTCGCCAAGCCTTCCGACGCGGAGGTGGACGAGGCCCTGGAGCGCATGGCCGGCCAGGGCCGCCCGTTCGCCGAGCGCGACGAGGGCGCGGAGGCCCAGAGCGGCGACCGCGTCACCATCGACTTCGTCGGCCGCATCGACGGCGAGGAGTTCCAGGGCGGCAAGGGCGAGGGCATCGATCTGGAGCTGGGCTCCGGCTCGTTCATCCCGGGCTTCGAGGACCAGCTCGTCGGCGCCAAGGTCGGCGACAAGCCGCTCGTGAAGGTCACATTCCCCGAATCCTACGGGGCCGAGCACCTCGCCGGCAAGGACGCCGAGTTCGACGTGACGGTCACGAAGATCCAGGCGCCGGGCGAGGCCAAGGTGGACGACGAGTTCGCCAAGTCCATGGGCATGGAGTCGCTGGAGAAGCTCCGCGAAGCCGTGTCGGAGGCGATCGGCCGCGACTTCGAGGCCGCCACGCGCCGCCGCCTCAAGAAGGACCTCCTCGACGCCCTGGACGGCAAGTACGCCTTCGAGCTGCCTCCGTCCCTGGTGGCGCAGGAATTCGCCGCGGTGTGGGCCCAGGTCGAGCAGGACCTCAAGACGCGCGGCAAGACCTTTGAGGATGAGGACACCACCGAGGAGAAGGCCCAGGCCGAGTACCGGAAGATCGCGGAACGGCGCGTCCGTCTCGGTCTCGTGCTTGCGCAGGTCGGCGAGAGCGCCGATATCAAGGTCTCGGATGAGGAGGTGAACCAGGCCCTCATCGCCCGGGTCCGGCAGTTCCCGGGCCAGGAGCAGCAGGTCTGGGACTTCTACCGGAAGAATGCGCAGGCGCTCGCGGAACTCCGCGCGCCCCTGTTCGAGGAGAAGGTCGTTGACCACGTCCTCGGGCAGGTCAAACTCGTCGAGGAGCCTGTCTCGAAAGAGGCGCTTTTCGCAGACGAAGATGACGACGACACGACCGGCGAGAAGCCGGCAGACAAGGCCGAGGCCAAGACCGAGGCAAAGGCCGACTGAGTCCCGCCCTGTCCGAGCGACGGCGGGCAAGGGTTAGGCGATGGTTAAGCATCGCCGGTGTTCGCTGACATGCCCGGGGCTGCCCTGATTCGCGGCAGCCCCGGGCCTCACTCCTGGGCAGGACGAGATGAGAGATCCGATCGACGTCTACAACAATGCGCTCGTGCCGATGGTCGTCGAGCAATCGAGCCGCGGCGAGCGCGCCTTCGACATCTACTCCCGCCTGCTGCGCGAGCGCATCATCTTCCTCACCGGCCCCGTGGAGGATTACGGCGCGTCGCTGATCGTGGCGCAGCTGCTGTTCCTCGAGGCGGAGAATCCGAAGAAGGAAATTTCCTTCTACATCAACTCCCCCGGCGGCGTGGTCACCTCGGGCCTGTCGATCTACGACACGATGCAGTTCATCCGCTGCCCGGTGACGACGCTGTGCGTCGGCCAGGCCGCCTCCATGGGATCGCTGCTGCTCACCGCCGGCGAGCCCGGCCACCGCTTCGCCCTGCCGAACGCCCGGATCATGGTCCATCAGCCGTCGGGCGGCTTCCAGGGCCAGGCGACCGACATCCTGATCCATGCCCGCGAGATCGAGGCGCTGAAGCGGCGCCTGAACGAGATCTACGTGAAGCACACGGGTCGCGACTACGACACGATCCACACCGCCCTTGAGCGCGACAATTTCATGACCGCGGACGCGGCCAAGGAGTTCGGGCTCATCGACGAGGTGATCGAGAAGCGCCCCGAGCCGGCAGCCGCCTGATCGGATCCGCGACGCCTGACCGCCGCGGCGCGGCCTTGATCCCGCCGCGGCAGCGTGTTTGCATCCGAGATCGGGCCCTTCGGTCAAAGGCGCGCAGCACACTGTTTCTTTAAACGGGCCCCCTACATTCAAACGATGCGCGTCCGCCCCCTTGCTGGCTGCGGACGCGAGGAATCGGAGACCGATATGAGCAAGACTGGCGGCAACGACTCGAAGAGCACGCTGTATTGCTCGTTCTGCGGCAAGAGCCAGCACGAGGTCCGCAAGCTGATCGCTGGCCCGACCGTGTTCATCTGCGACGAGTGCGTCGAGCTGTGCATGGACATCATCCGCGAGGAGTCGAAATCCTCGCTGGTGAAGAGCCGCGACGGGGTGCCGACCCCGAAGGAGATCCGCCGCGTCCTCGACGACTACGTCATCGGCCAGGACTTCGCCAAGAAGGTCCTCTCGGTCGCCGTGCACAACCACTACAAGCGGCTCGCGCACGCGACGAAGCACAACGACGTCGAGCTGGCCAAGTCCAACATCATGCTGATCGGGCCGACCGGCTCGGGCAAGACGCTGCTCGCGCAGACGCTCGCCCGCATCCTCGACGTGCCGTTCACCATGGCGGATGCCACGACCCTCACCGAGGCCGGCTACGTCGGTGAGGACGTCGAGAACATCATCCTCAAGCTGCTCCAGGCCTCGGACTACAACGTCGAACGGGCGCAGCGCGGCATCGTCTACATCGACGAGATCGACAAGATCTCCCGCAAGTCCGACAACCCGTCGATCACCCGCGACGTGTCGGGCGAGGGCGTGCAGCAGGCGCTCCTGAAGATCATGGAGGGCACGGTCGCCTCCGTTCCACCCCAGGGCGGCCGGAAGCACCCGCAGCAGGAATTCCTGCAGGTCGACACGACCAACATCCTGTTCATCTGCGGCGGCGCCTTCGCGGGGCTGGAGCGGATCATCTCCCAGCGCGGCAAGGGCACCTCGATCGGCTTCGGCGCGACCGTG